>CAOOJO010000279.1 GCA_948496895.1 uncultured Acetatifactor sp.
TAGAGCCGGAAGTAGTTCTGGAAGGTGATGGTAGCCAGGGTCTTGCTCTCCCGCTTCACCTTCACATGCTCCTTGGCCTCGATGGCCTGGTGCAGGCCGTCGGAATACCGCCGTCCGGGCATGATGCGGCCCGTGAACTGATCCACTATCAGCACCTGGTCGTCCTTGACTACATAGTCCTGGTCGCGGAACATCAGGTTGTGGGCCCGCAGGGCCAGTATGATATTGTGCTGAATCTCCAGGTTCTCGGGATCTGCGTAGTTCTGGATATGGAAGAAATCCTCCACCTTCTTCACGCCGGCCGCGGTGAGGTTCACCACCTTGTCCTTCTCGTTGACGATGAAGTCCCCGGTCTCCTCCTGAACCACGCCCATGATGGCGTCCATCTTGGTCAGTTCGGCCACGTCCTCGCCCCTCTGCATCCGGCGGGCCAGCAGGTCGCACATCTCGTAGAGGGCGGTGGATTTGCCGCTCTGGCCGGAGATGATCAGAGGCGTCCTGGCCTCGTCGATCAGCACTGAGTCCACCTCGTCTATGATACAGAAGTGCAGTCCCCGCAGGACAAGCTGCTCCTTGTAGATTACCATATTGTCCCGCAGATAGTCGAAGCCCAGCTCATTGTTGGTCACATAGGTGATGTCGCACTGGTAGGCCTTCTGGCGCTCCTCGCTGGTCATGCTGTTGAGCACCATGCCCACGGACAGTCCCAGGAACTCGTGCACCTGCCCCATCCACTCCGCGTCGCGCTTCACCAGGTAATCGTTCACCGTCACCACATGGACGCCCTTGCCCTCCAGGGCATTGAGATAGGCCGGGAGGAGGAAGGTCTGGGTCTTGCCCTCACCGGTGCGCAGCTCGGCGATGCGGCCCTGGTGCATGATGATGCCGCCGATCAGCTGTACCTTGTAGTGCTCTGTCTTCAGCACCCGGGCCGTGGCCTCCCTGACGGTGGCGTAGGCTTCCGGGAGCAGGTCGTCAAGCGTCTCCCCCTCCGCCAGCCTCTTTTTGTATTCCGCGGTCTTGCCTCGAAGCTCCTCGTCGGAAAGGGCCTGCATCTGGGGCCGCAGCCCCTCGATTTTCGCCACCAGGGGCGCGATCCTCTTGATTTCCCTTTCGCTGTGGGTGCCAAATATCTTGTCGATTATCTTCACGGTTGTCCATACCTTTCTTGGCCTTGTATAAAAGCCCTGCCCTTTATTGTACCAGATTTGTCCAGAGGATTCAACACCAAGCTGTCGCAAGATATGAACATTTCATCAAAATTTTATGAACAATCCCCGAAGCGCAGGATATATTTCTCCGGAAGCGCCCCTTTGTCCAGGTAACCCGTATGCTCTTCCCCCTCCTTATCGAGATAGGAAATCTCCACATAGCCCTCCCGGAACACACGGTCGCTGCGGCAGAATTCCTCATAATCCATGAGCGCGCACAGCTCCGCTATCTCCTGCGGATCCGTAATCTCCACCAGGGGCATCCATTCCACCACTTCGGCATCCATGGTCTGGGCGCTTTGCTCCGGCATCGGCATCTCCCCATCCTGCTGTCCGTCTCCGCTGCCGTATACCCCGTAGTATTCCCTGGCCTGGGCAATCTTCTCCCCGGCGGTGTCCAGCCCGTCGCTGCTATAGATGCTCATGCGCAATGCCACGGAAGCCACCTCCGCCGGATCCAGCTCTTCCACCCACTCCCCGAGCCCCGCCTCCCGCAGGGCTTCCACTGTCCTCTCCATGGTGTCATAGACGCTGATCCAGACGATGAAGCTGCCCGTTTCTTCATCCCGTATCTCCAAGGACATGCTCACAAGGCGTCTTCCGCCGCTGCGGAACGTCCCCTCCGGATTCTCCAGCACGTCCCGGTTGTAGGCCTCCAGGATTCCGGCAAAGGCCTCCGGCGTAAAATACCTGGGCTGAAACCGTTCCATATGCCCCAGCCGCTGCATACGGAAGCTCTCGCAGCCATCTCTCATCTCATCGCTGATGACGAAAGCGGACTTCAGATATTCCGGGCTGGAGAGCAATGGCCAGATTATGTCCCTGTCTTCTTTTCCGATGCGATATCTTCTATAATAATCGCCTCCGTTCTGCCTGGTGACCCGGGTGGGCACGCTGAGCCATTCCCCCTCCGGCTCCTTCGATACCGCCCGCTCCAGGTAGGCATAGATGGCGTCCGCGTCCTGGAAATGCATCTGCTGAAGCGTTGAATCTCCCGACGAGCGATGGATTTGGCGGTTGCTGAATTCCCCCACATAGACCGCAGCCTCGGCGATGCTCTCCTTCTTTGGCAGATAATCGTCATAGCCCAGCCAGTCCCACTGGAACGAGAAGCAGACAAGCAATGTTCCCGCCAGCACAGCCGCCATCTGGCGCTTATGGGTGAAGAAAGCCTTGAAATCCATGGCAAAGATGATGTTCAGCACGCCGAAGCACAGTCCTCCTCCCAGCGCCATCCCAAAAACCCCCCAGAGGTACGTCTGGCCGTTCGTAAGCAGGATGAAGAGAATCCATCCGCACATACCGGCCACAACGGTGGTCACTGTCTTCATCAACCCAGTGGCCACCCGGTTCCTTACCCCCTGCTCCGCCAGCTCGGAAGCCCTCCTGCGGTACAACGCCCACGCGCACCACACCAAAGCTGCCGCCAGGGCGAAATCCACAGCCAGCTTCCCGAGGAACGCCCCCATCCCATCCTCCATCCAGGATCTCCAATAGAGGAGCGCAGGGGCCGCGATGAGCGGAGAGGCATGGAACATGGCGCCCCAGTCCCACATTTCGTAGAACCGGCCCATATAGGCCACGAAGAAACCATAGAGGATTCCGAACAGGCCCATGGCCCCAAAGCCCAGGATTCCCATGCTGACCAAGGTGTTCAGGGTATTGCCGCTGAGCATCACCGCCGTCAACACCAGCCCATACGCCAGCAAAAACGTCACCATAAGCGTCACCGCTGTCAGAGCCGCCCCCAGCAGGAGCCTGCCCACATCCTGCCCGGTTCCTCCCAGCTTCCCGATATAGCCTGCCGCCAGGGCCAGGGTGGACAGGTAGAACGCCGCAAAGGGCACGAACCAGATCAGGAACCCGTCCATGAAGCAGGCCGCGAACAGGGTGTCCCGCCTTACAGGCAGGCTGTGCCAGGCATCCACCATATTCCTGTGGAACACGAACCGGAAACCGAAGAGGCCCACTATGAGGGCCCCGGCAATGGCTACTATCCCTCCCGTCACCGACACGTATTGCCTGAAAAAGAAAACCGTCTCCTGAATCAGGAATCTCCGGCTGTCCATCCCCCCATAGGTGCGGACTCCCTCCGCCACCAGCTTCTCGATGTCCGCCTGATTGCTGCGCCAGACCAGCCACATCACCATCAACAGCAGGAAGCTCCCCAGCGTGGACAGGGCTATCATCCAGGTCTTGTGCCGCAGGTCTTCTTTCATGATCCTAAAAAAGGAGTTCTTTGATGTCATATCCCTTCACCTCCGTTTCGCTTATGAATATCTCCTCCAAAGACAGAGGCAGCAGCTCGTAGAATATGGGCGCGATTCTCTCTAAAAACAAGTCCACCTCCTGCCTTTTTCCCCTGACCGTAAAGGTATAGAGCGCCCCTCTGTTCTCCATGGTCAGCACCTCCAGGCCCTCCCTGATCCTCTGCAGCATCCCCTCTTCCTTGATGACGCACTGCACCTTATGGAGGTTCAGCTTCATCTCGTCCAGCTCCCGCTCGAAGAGGATGCCGCCCCTGTGCAGGAGGCCCACGGACTCGCAGATGTCCTCCAGCTCCCGCAGGTTGTGGGAGGCGATCACCGGCGTCAGGCCCCGCTCTTCTATCTCCCGGACGAACAGGGCCTTCACGGCCTGGCGCATGACGGGATCCAGGCCGTCGAAGGTCTCGTCGCAGAGCAGATATTTCGTATTCGCGCATACCCCGCAGAGGATGGAGAGCTGCTTCTTCATTCCCTTGGAAAAGGCGTTCACCTTGCGGGCCTTATCCAGGCCGAACTTCCCCATCAGCTCCTGCCACCTGGCGCTGTCGAACTTAGGGTAATAGGTCTGGTACAGGCGCAGCATGTCCGTGGGCGTTCCGTTCCGGAAGAAATACTGGTCATCGGAGATGTAGAAGATTTCCGCTTTCGCGGCAGGATTGTCATAGATTTCGTCCCCATCCACCGTGACGTTTCCCGCGTCCGCCCTCAGAACGCCGCTGGCCAGACGCATCAGGGTGGATTTTCCCGCGCCGTTGGTGCCGATCAGCCCGAACACATGGCCCTCCTCTATGACGGCGCTGACATGGTCTACGGCCCTGACGTCGCCGAAATTTTTGACTACATTCTTGAATTCAATCATGCTCCATCCTCCCCATAAATCTGCCGGATTCCCGCAATCAGCCGCTCCGCCGGGATTCCCGCTTCTCTGGCCTGCCCTGTGGCTGTCTGCCACTCCTGCCAGATTCTGTTCTGCCTGTTCTCCCGCCATTCCTCCTGGGCCGTCACGAAGCTCCCCCTGCCGGACACGGTGTAGAGATAGCCGTCCTGCTCCAGCTGGGCGTAGGCCCGCTGGACTGTGTTTGGGTTCACGGCCAGCTCCATGGCAAGGCTGCGCACGCTGGGCATCCTGGTCAGCGGCTCCAGGCCGCCGTTTACGATCAGACGCTCCAGCTTCTCCACCATCTGCTCATAGGC
>CAOOJO010000280.1 GCA_948496895.1 uncultured Acetatifactor sp.
TCTATCGTCTTGAGAATCTTCCCGATTTCGTTGGAGCAGGTCTGTATCCTGTCCATGGCGCCTGTGAGCTGTTGCATCTGCTGGTTGCAGCGGGAGATCTCCTCTCCGGCCTCATGGGTCTGCCTGCGGACGTCCACAGCGCTTCCGGCCGTCTCCATGGCCTGCTCGGAGATCTCCGTGACCTGTGATGCCAGCTCCTCCACGGCGCTGGCCTGCTCTACGGATCCCTGGCTTAAGGTCTGGGCGCCTGCGGAGAGCTGCTGGCTGGCCGAGGACACCTGGCCCGCGGAGCTGTGGACCTGCAGCAGGACGTCGCTCAGCGATATCTTCATATGGCGCATGGAGAGCAGGATGTTCTGGAAGCTGCCGACGTAAGCTCCCTCATGCTGGGTGCGGATGTTCAGGTTCTGGTTGGCCAGCTGGGTCATCAGATAGCTGATATCATTGATGACGGTGCCTAAGCCTTCCACCAGGGAAGCGGTGGAACGGGCCAGCATGGCTGTCTCGTCTCTGCCGGCGACTTTCGGCACAGGGGTTTCCAGGTCGCCCTCCACCAGCAGCTGCATCCGCTTCGCGCAGGCCTTCATGGGCTTGCTGATGCTGCCCGCCAGCACCAGGGCCACTGCGATGGATATCAGCACGGCCGCCACGATCACGACGATGTTGATGGCCATGCCCTTATAGGTATCGGAGAGGTAATTGAGCTGGGGCGCGGCCACCGCGATGCTCCAGCCGTCGGTGCCGCCTACGGGCGCGTAGGCAAGGAACATTTTGCCCTCCGGGCTGTCATAGCTTCCGAAGCCGTTCTCTCCCCGGCACATGGCCTCGTGGATGGCTGCCAGGTCCGCCAGGGAGGAGTCGCTTTTCGCCTCGTTTCCGATGTTCTGGACGGTGATGGTGTCAAGGACGATGTCGGCGATGGTGTCGCCGGTCTTGTTGATCATATAGGCCCTGCTGTTCTCGCCGATCTGGATGGAGGAGACGATATCGTTCAGGAAGGTCTCGGGGGGAACGAAATACACCACGCCCAGGATGGCGGAGCCATGGACTCCGTCCTCGTACAGGGGGGCCGCCACCATGATGGACAGCTCGCCGGTGATCTTGCTGATCAGGGGTTCCGAGACATAGACATTGCCCTGCAGGGCCTGCCGCACATATTCCCGGTCGGAATAGTCCTTTCCGTCAAAGATGCTGATGCCGTCCATGCCGATGATGTTCCCGCGCTGGAAATTGTGCATGGCGCAGCGCTCATCGATGATGGCCTTTTTCTCTTCCGCCGGGACGGAAGGGTCGGACAGCTGGGGGATGCAGCCGGTATCCATGGCTACATTCCTGTAAGCCGTCAGCTCCTGTTCCACGCGTCCTGCCGCCAGGACTGCCGTTTCGCTCATCATGTAATCCACAGTGGCGAGGATGCTGCGGTAGCTGGGGACGATGCCCGAAATGCCCGCGCCCAACAGCGCTGTGATGACGGTCACGATGAGACATAAGGTGATTTTGGTTCTGATGCTTTTCATTTCTGTTTTGGCCTCCGTAGTCATAGCTGGAACGATTGTCTGCCCAGCCGTTTAGTTATTGATATTATACAAAAAATTGGGTGGGATTGTCAATATTTTACAGGATTCGTTTCATGCCAGATATGGGCGCGGATAAAGCTGCGGTTGACATAGGGGGAGGCAGGGCTGTACAATATCTGCATGGAAAAAAAGAAAAACAGGAAAGGCTGGTGCCCCATGAAGATAAACCGGGAAGATATGCTGGAACTTACCAGGAGGATGACGATCGCGCGGAACTGCTTCGGCCGGATAGCCGGAGCGTATATGGACGGGGAGGGCTATGTGGACGGCACGTTCAACACCCATTTCCAGAAGCTTTCAGGCGCGGACAAGACGAAGAACCTGCGGATTGCGAAGGCGGTGCCCTTTTCGGAGACGAACCGGCAGCTGAAGGGCTTCCGCTTCCGGCCGGAGTGGCAGGGGCCGGGGAGCGTCTGGCAGCTGCTGATGGCGCTGCGGGAGTGCGAGCTGAAGAACGACGCGCTGCTGCTCTCCCTGTACGAATACATAGGGGAGCGGTATCAGCCGGGCTTTCCCTACGGCATTTACGTCTTCCATGGAAATTACGACATCCCTCTGAAGGGCAGCGACAAGGTCGCGCAGCGGGAGTCGGAGGAGGTATACAATTTCCTGGTCTGCGCCATCTGTCCCGTGAGCGGGGACTATGAGGCCGGGGAGACGCAGCAGGGCTTCCTGTTCCCGGCCTTTGCGGACAGGACGGCCGATACGGACGGCATCGATGTCTTCTCGGCGGACGGGAATCCGGAGGCGCTGATGAGGCTGCTTGCCGTGGGGTGACTTGGCGAAAGCGGGCGTAGAGCTTTTTAGGAAAGGGTTCTGACAAAAGGTCAGGGCCCTTTTTGCATATTTTGAAATCTGCCTCTTGACTTTTGTACGAAATCGTACTAAAATGATGGAACATGGGATTTGGTACGATTTCGGACATGCGGATGGCAAGCGGGATGCTGGTACGAAGGAGGCGGTTGCGGATGAGAAGAGGAGCGAGAACGGAGACGGCAGCGGCTTGGCGGAGGCTTTCGGAAATCAAGGGGGGAGCCGTATTGGGAGGCATGAAGGGAGGCCCGACATGGAAAGTGTGAAAAGCATAACAAGCGTGACAAGTGTGACAAGCATTTCAAGCATGACAAGCGTGACGAGCGAGGGGATGAAGCGGTTCAACCATCTGGTCAGCGAGACGGACGCGGTGTATCACGAGGCGGCCCTGCGGATGGGGCTGTCCGACAGCGTCCTGCAGATATTGTATGTCCTCTGTGACAAGGGGGGCTGCTGTCCCCTGGGAGAGATCTGCCGATTGACCGGAATCAGCAAGCAGACCATCAACTCCGCGCTCCGGAAGCTGGAGGGAGACGGAACCGTCTACCTGGAGGGGCTCGGGGGCAGAAGGAAGCGGGCGTGCCTCACGGAGAAGGGACGGGAGCTGGCGGAGCGCACTGTGGTGCGGCTGATAGAGATTGAGAACGGCATCCTGGCATCCTGGCCGAAGGCGCAGCTGGAGCAGTATCTGGAGCTGACGGAGCAATATATGGTAGCACTCAGGGAGAAGGTCAGGGAGCTTTGAGTTTGGAGGTATGGTAATGAAGATTCAATTGTCGGACAGCTTTGACTATAAAAAACTGCTAAGGTTCACGTTCCCGTCCATCATCATGATGGTCTTTACGTCCATCTACGGCGTGGTGGATGGCTTCTTCGTGTCGAATTTCGTGGGGAAGACGCCCTTTGCGGCGGTGAATTTCATCATGCCGTTTTTGATGATCCTGGGCACGGTGGGCTTCATGTTCGGCACCGGAGGCAGCGCCCTCATCGCCATCACCATGGGGGCGGGGGACAAGGAGAGGGCCCAGAGGCTGTTCTCGCTGTTCATTTACGTCTCTGCCATATGCGGCATCGTGATAGGCGCGCTGGGCATGGTGGCGATTCGCCCTGTAGGGGCATGGCTGGGAGCGGAAGGGGAGATGCTGGACAACTGCGTGGTATACGGGCGCATCATCCTGGCAGTGCTCCCGGCATTGAACCTGCAGTACGAGTTCCAGAGCTTCTTCATCACGGCGGAGAAGCCGAAGCTGGGGCTGGCCGTCACGGTGGCGGCGGGGGTGGCCAATATGGCGCTGGACGCTCTGTTCGTGGGGGTGCTGCGCTGGGGGCTTGTGGGCGCGGCTGCGGCTACGGCCATCAGCCAGTCCATCGGCGGCATCGTCCCTCTGATCTATTTCGGCCGCCCTAATACAAGCCTCCTGCGGCTCACCCGGACGAGATTCGACGGCTCGGCACTGCTGAAGGCCTGCACCAACGGCTCCTCCGAGCTGATGTCCAATATCTCCATGTCGGTGGTGGGCATGCTGTACAACGGCCAGCTGATGAAGTATGCCGGGGAGGACGGTGTGGCGGCTTATGGTGTACTAATGTATGTAAACATGATATTCCTGGCGGCGTTCATCGGCTATTCCGTGGGCGTTGCACCGGTCATCGGCTATCACTACGGCGCCGGGAACCAGGAGGAGCTGAAAGGTCTGCTGAAAAAGAGCCTTGTCCTGATAGGCATCTTCTCGGTGGGCATGGTGGTCCTGGCGGAGGGCCTGGCCAGGCCTCTGGCCCTGATTTTCGTAGGATATGACCAGGAGCTGCTCCACATGACGCTGCGGGGCTTTCTGGTGTATTCCTTTTCCTTCCTGTTCGCGGGGCTGGCCATCTATGGATCCTCCTTCTTTACCGCCCTGGGGAACGGCCTGGTATCGGCGCTGATCTCTTTCCTGCGGACGCTGGTGTTCCAGGTGGCGGCGGTGCTGCTATTCCCCCTGGTATGGGGGCTGGACGGCATCTGGTTCTCCATCGTGGCGGCGGAGCTGGTGGCGGCTTTGGTGACGGCGCTGTTCCTGATCGGGATGCGGGGGAAGTACCATTATTGAGCTGAACCTTGCGGGGAAAGCCAGGGAGACGGAAGTGGTCGGTCTGCGGAAACCGGCCGGAGCTCATTCCGGCCAGTCCTGTATCAGCGCAGCGATTTCGTCAAGGTCGATCTGGAGCTCGCCGCCGTAAAGGGCCAGCCCGGCCGTGCCTGTCAGGGGATAGAGGCTGGGCAGATCGTCCTGGG
>CAOOJO010000281.1 GCA_948496895.1 uncultured Acetatifactor sp.
TCTGTATTCTCATGGCCTCCCGGCACCATGTAATCATGCACCGTCACCGAGACCAACAGGGGGATGCCCTCGCCAGGGGCCAGAATCATATCCTTTGCTCCCTCCTCCCCTACACAGATTTCCGCCAAAAGTGACTCCCATCCCTGGAACACCTGGTCTGCCGTCACTATCATGCGTTCAGAGGAACAATTATATATGGTTCCCCGATACTCTATCTGCTCTCCCACAGCTCCGGCCCTGCCCCGCACCGGCATCTGGATATAGACGCCGGGCCTGCGCCGAATCGTGCATTCCGCCAGCTCCAGCTCCGCGCCCTCCCAGGCAATCTCCACCGCTGTCACGAACTCCCATCTGTTCCCTTTCGCAAGCTCCAGAGGAAATACGGTGAACGGAATCTCCACCTGGGCTCCTCCGCCCTGCACGATTGCCGGAACTTCCGTCTCCAGCGGCTCCAGCTCCGCAAAGGACACCCTGACACGCAGCGTGGCCATGCCCGAATCCCCATGTGCAGCCCTGTCCTCGTCCGAAGCCTGGCCTGCTCCTTCCCCCTTCTCCCGCAGGGTCACGAAAATCCCATGCCATCCCACCAGATTGGCCGCGCTGTCGTTCTTTCGCACGAAGCCCCAGGGATAGAACCCTTTCGCATTCTCCGGCACGGGAAAGGCGAACCTCACGCCTGTCTCCCATACCTCCTGCCGCCATTCTCTCCGTAAATCGATTCTCGCCTCATTCATCATTCATACTACCTTTCCGTCTTCCTTTGTAGGCGCATTCCGCTGCCCTTTCCTGCCCTGTATGCCAGACCTCTCTATTATCATTAAGAAGAGCAGCATGCCTGCGCAGCTGCTCTTCCTGTTGCCAGCCGTCCATTGCCCTGGGACTCATTTCATGTCCTGCACGGCAGCTTCCGGTCTGTTCCGTATTCTCTTATTTCTCGGCCAGGAATGCCGTCAGCTGCTCCACCAGAGCGTCCACCACCTGCTGCCCGCCGTTCTCCATGGCGGAAGCCGTGTTCGCGTTCAGCATCTCGGTAATGGTGTCATAGGTGTTGCCGTTGCCGTCTGTCTTGATGCCATGGAGCTTCACGGTAGCCACCATGTCCGTCACGGCCTTGCACTGGGCCACTGCCGTGGAGAGATCCACGTCCGTGGTGTCGAAGTGGAAGCCCAGGATCGGCAGGGAGCTGAAGCTCTCCGGATCGTATTCATACTGTCTGTAGGTAAGGGCCTCATCGTCATAAGCCGCGGAGATCAGCGCGTACTCAGGATTCCAGGTCCACCCATAGCCGCCGAAGTCAGAGCTGTAGGAGGTCAATGTCTCATAAGTCCCTTCCGTCTCCCCATATTGGAAGTCCACGCCCTCGATGCCTAGCTGGAACAGGTCATGGGCCTCCTGGGAGCCGAACAGCCAATCCAGGAACTTCATGGTGGAATCTATCTTGTCGGAGTTGGCAGGGATGCACAGGCCGTTGTTTCCGGCGTAGTCCACGGCGATGGCGCCCTTCTCCATGTTCCGAATGCCGTCATAGTATACGAAGAAGCCTACCGTGCCCTCGCCCAGGGTCTGCTCCATATCCTTTACACCCACATAGTCGTCCAGGGTGCCCACATAGGATGCGCTCAGGCCGCTCTCGAAAGGCGTAGCCGCATCGGTACAGCTCAGGGAATCGGGATCGATGTAGCCCGCCTCCTGCCACTGAGCGAACTTCTCATATCTGTCCATGCCGAAGTCCCGCTGCCAGCCCTCCGGGAAATCCTTGAAGCTCTCATCTCCGGAGCCCTCCACCGCATAGGCGACGAGCTGGTTGTCCTTGGTGTAGGTCCAGATGGTCAGACCCGCTGCGGAGAACTGCTGCAGCCCCGCCACCGCGGAACCCGGGTACACCTCGCCCCTTAAGGAGAGCTGCTGGAAGAAGCCCCTGGCCTGGGTGGCGCCGTAGCCGATCTTGCCATTGTCCACAGCGGCCTGCCAGTATTTCTCCATATCCTCATAGCTCTCTATCTTGCCGTCGGTACCGATGTTCCAGTCCTTTGCCCAGTCCAGGCGATACCAGATGCACGGAATTCCGTTTCCGTATACCTCATAGAGCGGAATATAGCACATGGAACCGAACCAGATATTGGACTCCATGGTCTCCGCCGAGAAAGCCTTGGCCAGGCCGGGATATTCCTCCGGGTTGTTAAAGTATTTGGAGAGATCCGCGTAATACCCTTCCGGAGCCAGGTTCTTCAGCTGCACCCAGGATGCGTCGAAGACCAGGTCCCACTCGGAGCCGGAGGTGATCTCCAGGTTCAGCTTATCCTTATAGTCCGCATGCTCCACCCAGTTGATGTCCAGCTCGATGTTCAGGGTATCCTTGGTCATCTCCAGGTATTTGTCATAGACCGCGTCCCATCCGTCGGGCTTGGGGCCCTTGTGGAGGAACTTGATCGTCACCGCTTCGCCGGAGGCGGCTGAACCGCTGTCTGCGCTTTCCTGGGAGTCTCCTTCGGAGCTTTCCTCGGAGCCCTCCTGGGAATCCTGGGAGGACTCCTGTTTGGAGCTGTCCTGGTTATCGGAAGAAGCGTTCCCGTCACCGGAGCCGCCGCATGCTGTCAGGGTTCCTGCCGCCATCACTGCTGATAGTGCAAGCGCGAGCCATTTCTTTTTCATAAATATGTTTCCTCACTTTCTCTCTTTTTTGCATTTTTATACGATGTATCAGGTACATGGTCTGCATCGGTCTGCGGAATCCGGCGGCTCTCTGCGTGGGCGCCTCCTGCATGTCTGCACTGCCGTTCCGCTGCAGGTGTGATTTTATGATACTATCCCTTTTTCCACATTTCAACTTCACAAAATAAAGAAAAGCATCATCTTAACGATTCAAACCGCTTGCATGCCGCAAACAGGAAATGATATAATATCCGCAAAGGGCAGAGTCAAATAGGCGGAGACCCAACTGCCGAGCTGGCTCGAGCAGTTGGGTATTCGACTATTTGAGGAGCGAAGCGAGCCCTAAAGCCCGCCCTCTGGGTTTTAGGGCCTCTGCCCGCCCCCAGCGGAAAAACTATAATATGTAACGATAAAACAAACCACCATTAACTTTTGAACTATCCACAAAAAACAAAGGAGGACATTGCCATGAGCATCAAAAATGTCATCAGGACAATGAACCAGGAATACCGCAGCAGCATCTACTATAAAAAGGTGCTGTACTCCTATCTGCTGGCCACCTGCGTCATCTTCCTCCTGTTCATCATCATCGTCTTCCTGTTCATGAACAGGGACTACCGCGATACCCTGGAGGGCATGCAGGAGTATACCATCACCCAGGCCTACAATGTGAACCAGACCACCCTAAAGGATATCATCAGCTACTGCTACAATATCCTGGACCGTACCTCCACTGGCAACATCCTCTATGGGGATACCTACAGCAATGCCCTGGCGCTGGAGGCGAATGAGCTGAGCACCAGCATCCGCATGGCCAGCTCCCTGGTGAATTCCGTCTATCTCATCAATTTCCGGACGGGAACCATCCATGACCACGCGGGCCGCACTGCCATCGGCAACCACAGCGACAGCGAGATCTTCCAGATCCTGGAGGATATGACCCCCAGCATCCGCCCCCTGTTCTGCTATCCCCGTCGCATCGACTGCCTGACGGACGGCGTCCTCCACCGGGACGTCCCTGTGCTCACCATGGTCTTCTATTCCAACCCTGCGGGCGCCATGGTAGTGAACCTGGATTACCAGGCCTATTCGGACATGCTCTCCTTAGGCGACAGCGAATACATCGACATCATCCTGGTCAGCAGCGCCGGGAAGGTCATGTCCGCCTCGAATCCCGACCTCTTCGGCACAGACTACAGGGAAAACGAGCTGTACCGCCGGGTACAGGACGCTACGGAGAACCGCGGCTCCTTCTCCTACCGCCAGGGGCCGGGCCGCCAGTCCGTGAGGTACATCAAGAACATCGGCCTGGGCATCACCTATATCTGCAGCCTGAACAATAGGTACGTCTACCCGGAGAACTCCGCCATGTCCACACTATTCCGCTATTCCGCGGTATACTTAGGGGTTGGCCTGGTGCTCTCCCTGCTGCTGAGCTGGATCATCTACAATCCCCTCAGACAGCTCAAGACCTACATATCCGCCCACCCGGCGCTGTCCTCTGAGGAGCCCAAGGAGCCAGACGGCGGGCAGGAGACAGTGCCGGGCAATGATTTCGATTATCTGTCCCAGGCCTACCAGAAGATCCTGAACATCAACACGGACCTCCAGCAGGTCAGCCATGCCTATATGAAAGACAAGAACAAGCAGTTCCTGAAGTCCCTGCTGACGGACACCTCCGGCGCCCTCTCCCAGTACAGCGCCGAGCTGGAGGCCCTGAACGCCAGCCTCCACGAAAAGGACAGCCTGATCCTGCTGCTGGGCATCGACCCTCCCACAGCGGAGCAGTCCGGCATCCATGTGGAGGCCAGCCTGCTGAAATATGTGGTCCAGACCGTGACGGAGGAGCTCCTCTCCTCCACGGTGATCGTCCAGCACATAGAGACCGACACTCCCTTTGTGGTCTTCCTGCTGAATTTCAGCGAGCCCAACACGGAGGAGATCGTCCGGCTGCTGCAGGAGGCCCAGGGCTTTATCGAGAAGCATTATAAGATCACCT
>CAOOJO010000282.1 GCA_948496895.1 uncultured Acetatifactor sp.
AGGATTGAGATTCTTGCGGGAGCCATTGAAAAGTATGGCGGCGGGGATATTGTCCTGACATCTGACTGGAAGAATGTCAGGATAGGAGGAGACCTTGATTATTTAAAAGAGAAAATGATGGGGCATGGCCTTGAAATATCTGCGGCGACGAAAGAACATTACAATAAGAGGGCACAGGGTGTTCAGGATTACCTGGAGGAGCACCCTGCGATAGGCGAATATGTCATACTTGACGATAATCGATTCGACTTTGAAGATTTTCTCAGATTATGGGAAAGGCTCCTGATAACAGACGGAATTGAGAATGCCGCCTTTGCATCGAAAACCCCGGCGGTAGAGGCAATCATATTTCGGGAATATATAAAAGAGCTTTCATAGTTCAGGCTGCGGTTTGTTCAAACGAAGCTCTAATTTATGTCAACTGCTCTAAAATATAGCTGTTATTGATCCAAAAGCTCTGCGTAGTCATCCACTGCCCGTCCGGCAGCGGGTTGGCGTCCCGCTCCACATTCCCGCGCACGATGCCGTTGGCCAGGCGATAAGCGGCCTTTGCAGCATGAGGGCGGATATGGATGATCCGGTTGTCGCCCTTCCCCGGAAGGTTGTTGGAGATGGTGCCGTTTGGGCTGACGCGGAATCTGACCCCTTCCCGGATGACCCGCCGCACGGCCTCCCATCCTTCCCTGACGGTATCCTCCAAATCCGCCGCAGGCATGTTCCAGAACCTTGCGCTGCGCAGGACATATTCGCTCCCCTGCCGCTTATAGACCACGAACAGGAACTTCGTCTCGGAGAAATACGCATACAAATCAGACTCCTCCCACTCCTGGGATGCAAGGTCAAGGAACTGAAAAGCCGGGAAGGACATGCTTTCGCGCATGGCCCCGTTCTCTTCCAGACGGATGGCTTTGACCACGACATTGGCCTTCACGAATTCCTCCGCGTGGTTCCCCTTGATTCCCACCATGCGATAGGCCAGGTCGATCCACTGGGCCTTGTTGTTATTATATTCCCTGCCGTATTCCGCGCATAGCTCCCTGTCGCTCTGTCCGAAATGCCTGGAGATCCGCTCCGTGATGATCTCCTCGAAAGGCTGCTCCTTCAGCGCATCGCTGTCCGGGATGACCTTTTCATAGGGCACGGCGTCCCGGAGTATGTACGTGTGCAGGATATAATCCATGTACTGGCGCTTCAGGCAGAAGTTCCGCTTCTTCGCGGGCGTATGGTCGCCGTAATACTGTGGCCGGAGGCTCTTTTCCGCCGTGGCCCCTTTGGTGCAGGCTCCAAGGTATAAGGTATCACTTTCGGACAATTCATGTGCTTTTCCGGCCGCAATCTTATCGACTATCTTCCTGTAATCATCAATGATGATAGCAAGGTCGCCGGCAGGAGGGGTAAAGAGGTTGACATACAGAATCCTGTACAGCATTCTCGGTACAGCCTTGTCCCGCAGATAATGGACGAGCAGGATCAGCCGGATCTTCTCCCACACATGGCTCCGGTAAAAATCCGCTTCCACAGGCTCCTCATATGATATGTTGGTGACGGACAGGCGCTCGCCAGCGGTCAGGCTGCCGTCCTTTTTGACATCCACACAGGTCTGCTTCAGCTCCACGCCGGCTTCCTGGAAATCCGCCGCCTGGTCGCCATTGGGCTTATAGCCAAAATAGTATTCCTCTAAAAAATTGCCCAGCTGCCCCTTGGCCCTGGCATCGCCGGCATCATCCGACAGGATTTCCTCATCAGAAATGCCCATATGGGATAAATAGTCCTTCCTGATGTCGAGGAAGGTCCTTCCCTCAAGCTTTTTCGCGTATCCTAAAATGCTGTCAGCCGATGTCCTGTCATAGTCAAATAACATTTCTGCCCTTCCTGCCGCTTTATTGGCGAAATGCATGCTCCTGATAAGCTATACTATCAGGAAAATGTCCTGTCAGGCCAAAATCCGGAAAAGGATGACAAAAGATGGGGAGCTGATGTACCCTGCCTCCCTGCATTGAGCGGCCTGCCTTCAGGAGGCTGCCCCGGGAGCCTTCGAACCGGAAAGAAGCGCTCCCTCCGGCAGCCCGGCCCACTCGCTCAGCCCCATGCCCTGCCTGAGCTTCGCCTGCTCCAGCGTCATCTGCGGCAGATCCTCCGCCAGATACGCCATGAGCTCATCGATGCCCTCCCTGGTCACGTTGTTGATGAGGAAGATGCGGTCGCACCCCGCGTTTTCCAGCCACTGCCTGACCATGGGGATATTGGCATAGGGGGAGTCGATTTTCGTGATGATGCCGATGAGGGGGCGCAGGATAAAGGAGCGGAGGCTGGGGCTGAACAGATTGTATGGCTCATCCGCGGCCTGGACGATGGCCACCGCGTCCGCCTCAAAGGAGAAGCAGGCAAGCCCTACGCTGAAGTGCTTGGACTCCGCGTATTCCCCCGGAGAGTCGATGGTGTCGTCATCGGAGCTGGTATATTGTGTCTTCACATAGTGGAGCTCTTCGCCCCGCAGGGCCTGGGTCAGGGAAGTCTTCCCGGCCTCGCTCCTGCCCATCAAGAATAGTTTCTTCATGCTTATCCCCATAGCGCGCTTCGGCGCGCGCAACCCTGTCTCTTCAGCTCTTGTGGACCGCGCAGGCCTGGAACCCCAGCTCCTCTCTGAAGAACCTGACCACCTCCTCCACCGCGGTCTCTACCTCCGCCAGCCCGCCGGTGAGGATCAGGGAACCACAGAAGCGGTCCATGAAGCCGACCTGCACATGGGCGCTCTTCATGGCCACGTCCGCGGCTACCACCACCGCCTCCCAGGGGGTGAACCGAATCAGGCCCACGGACTCCCCTGTATGGTCCTCGCCCTCATGGACGCCGATGTGGAGCCCCAGATTCTGATAGACCGGGGACTGGGGGGAGCTGATCACATGGGCCAGGCACACCTCTTTCCCGGGGACGCG
Source organism: uncultured Acetatifactor sp. (assembly GCA_948496895.1). Lineage (GTDB taxonomy): Bacteria > Bacillota > Clostridia > Lachnospirales > Lachnospiraceae > Acetatifactor. The sequence goes on from CAOOJO010000282.1 coordinate 2,937, forward strand.
CAGCCGCGTCAGCCGCAGCCTCCTCCCTCTGAGCTGTTCATAATCCTTGTGAAAGAGCTTTTCCAGCAGTTCTGTGGTTCGGGTCATGGCTGCCCTCCCTATCTCTTTGTGATCCTGCAGACAACATATTCCAGCTCATCCCGGAAATAATTCACGATTTCCGTCATGGCCGACATCACATCCGAAATCTCTCCCGTGATGATCAGCGTCCCCGTGAACCGGTCCGCAAAGCCCAGGTAGACATTACCGCTCTTCACCGCGATATCGGAAGCGATGACAGCCGATTCCGGCGGCGTCATGTTCATGATGCCGATGGCGGAGGACTGATAGTCCACCTGGGGGTTCAAGCCCAGCTTCTGATATATGATCGGCGCCGGCCCTCCCATCACATGGGCGAAGGTGATCTCCTTGCCGGCCACGGTCTCCTGTACGATTCTGATACGTTCTTCCTGTCCCTCTGCCATCTCTCGATACCGTTCCTTCCCTGGGCAATCTGTATTTATGAAAAAGTGTTACGAATAAATCATACTATCCGGGGAATTTTCTGTCAAGCGCAAATCCGTTCTGTTCGAGCCTATTCGGAGACCAAAGGGGATGAAGGGATGGAATAGTAAGAACCATGGTAAGAATCGCTGACTTTAGGGCTTGTAAACCCATGGAAAATATTATACACTGGTGATAGATACCGTGACTGCTGTTGGGTGCAACAAAAAGGAGGGAGACATGAGTCGATTGACAAGCCATTCCATTCCCATCGTATTGATTCCCCTGTATGGGACAGAAGAGCTGGCAGACAAGATTGAGTATTATCTGCGGGAGACCTACAACAAGGAGGAATGCCATGTGGTGAATTCCCAGATTGTGCGGTTCTCCACAGGCGATGCCAAGGCGGTGCTGGAGGAGACCGTCCGGGGCGCGGATGTGTACATCCTGATGGACGTGGGGAATTATTCCTGCAGCTATGAGATGTACGGCCAGAGAGTGCCCATGTCGCCGGACGAGCATTTCCAGAATCTGAAGAGGACCGTATCCGCTGTCGGCGGAAAAGCGTACCGGGTCAACGTCATCTCGCCTCTGCTGTACGCCAGCCGCCAGGACAGGCGGATTTCCAGGGAGTCCCTGGACTGCGCCATGGCTCTGCGGGAGCTGGAGAACATCGGCGTGAGGAACATCACGGCCTTCGATGTCCACGACAACAGGGTGGCCAATGCGGTTCCCTACAATGGTTTCGACGATCTCTTTCCGATTTATCAGGTAATCAAGGCAATCAAGCGCAATTATCCCGATGTCACCTTCTGCGAGGATAATTCGCTGTTCATCTCTCCCGATTTAGGGGCGACTACGCGGAATTTCAAATATACCAATGAGCTTGGGCTGGACATGGGGATTTTCTATAAACGGAGATCCAGGACCAAGGTGGTGGGCGGCAATTATGTGGTGGACGTCCACAAGTACATCGGCCCCAGCGTGAAGAACAAGGACGTGTTCATCGTGGATGATATGATCTGCTCCGGCACCACCATGCTGGACGTGGCGAAGTACTGCAAGAAGCAGGGGGCAAAGCGGGTCTTCGCGGCGGCCACCTTCGCCCTGTTCACGGAAGGAATCCAGCGCTTCGATGAGGCCTACCGCAAGAAGGTGCTGGAGGCGGTGTTTATCATTATCCAATCTTCATCCTTTATTCCATAT
>CAOOJO010000283.1 GCA_948496895.1 uncultured Acetatifactor sp.
CACGGTGACGTTCTCTGAGGCCATGACGCTGGAGCAGGCCAATGCGGACGTAGCCCCCCTGATTGAGGAGATTACGGGAAGCGCCGTGCAGATACAGACCGTGCAGGATTCCAATGAGGTCATCTTCAAGACCAACTCTCTGGATGTGGAGCAGAGGGAGGAGCTGAACCAGATGTTCGTGGACAAGTTCGGCGTGGACGAGAAGCTGATTACCTCCGAGACTATCAGCTCTGTCATCAGTGACGAGATGAAGTCCGATACCGTAATCGCGGTGGTGGTGGCCATCATCTTCATGCTGGTCTACATCCGCATCCGCTTCAAGGACATCCGCTTCGGCTTGAGCAGCATCATCGCGCTGCTGCACGATGTGCTGGTGGTGCTGGCGTTCTACGCTGTGGCCAGGGTGTCCGTGAGCAATACCTTCGTGGCCTGTATGCTGACCATCGTGGGTTATTCCATCAACGCCACCATCGTCATCTTCGACCGTATCCGTGAGAATATGGCGACTATGACCCACAAGGACGATTTGAAGGATATCGTGGACAAGAGCATCACCCAGACCATGTCCAGGAGCATCTTCACCTCCCTGACTACCTTCATCATGGTGGCGGTGCTGTATGTGCTGGGCGTGACCAGCATCCGGGACTTCGCGCTGCCTTTGATGGTAGGCATCGTCTGCGGCGCGTATTCCTCCATCTGCCTGGCGGGCAGCCTGTGGTATGTGCTGCGCATGAAGTTCGCGCCGAAGAAAGAAAACTAAGGGAAACATTGTTGCGAAAGGGGCTGTTGTGGCAGCCCCTTTTTCTAAATGCGCAGGCCCGCGTATGGAAATTTGCCGCTGAGGCAGCATGCGGGCCGCACGGCGAGTGGGGGAGCCATTCCCCTACCCGATTGAGCTCATGATAAAAGGACAGGGGGATACCATGGCAGGGAAGAGAGGAAAGCGGCTGAATCTGTATACAAAGGATTATGTGGTGTTCGATTTGGAGACTACGGGACTGAGTCCGGAGACGGATGAAATCATAGAGATTTCCGGCATACGTGTGCGGGACGGAAAGGTGGTGGAGGAATTCTCCACTTTGGTGAACCCCGGCAGGCCCATTCCCCATGCGGCTTCCAGGGTCAATGGCATCACGGACAGGATGGTGCAGGATGCCCCTGCTCTGCAGGACGCGTTGGAGAGCTTCTTAGCTTTTGCGGGCGAAGACGTATTCGTAGGACATAACATACATACTTTCGATATGCTCTTCCTCTACAACGGCGCTGCCAGGACTCTAAAGCGGGCGGTGCCAAACGATTATGTGGACACGCTGTATCTGGCCAGGAACTGCCTGCCCGGGCAGTACCGCTACAGGCTGACGGACATCGCGGCCCGTTTCGGGATAGATACCCAGGGGGCGCACCGTGCCCTGAAGGACTGTGTCATGAACCAGATGTGTTATGAGCGCATGGGCCGGATCCTGGAGAGCAGGGCGCAAAGCATCCGGGACGGAGCCGCGGGCAGTGGGGGGAACGTCCCGGGAGATAGGGTGAATGCCACGGAAGGCGGCAGCACCCCGGACGGTACGGGCATGCAGGGGGCGGCATCGGCTGAAGTCTGCCCGAGCTGCGGCGCCGCCTTGGTGAAGCGCAAGGGAAGGTTCGGCGAGTTCTGGGGCTGCAGCGCCTTTCCCCGATGCAGGTATACCAGGAACGCGTGAGAATGGGCCGCGCTGCCCGAAGGATTCTCCGTACCAATCTGCCTGCCGTGCCGAATTCTCTGTTGCTTTATCAAAATATTAGATTTTCTTTATAGAAATGCAGAGGGATTCTGATACTATAGAGAAAAAGGAAGAAACAGGAACGCGGTTCATTCGCGGCAGGGAGGTGCAAGGGATGGGAACCGTACTGGAGTATCTGGAAAAATATGGAAAATACAGCTTTGCGGAAATGCCCATGACAGAGGTGGACAGCCTGGCTCTGTGCCAGCTCTCCTATCTGAAGTTCGATGGCATGGTACCGGGGCCGGATTCTGAGGGAAAGGCTGAGCCCCCCGACATGCCGGGGGCGGAAAGCGGCGGCCGGACCAGCCGGGAGAGCGAACCAGGGGGACTGCCGGAGCCTGCGCCTGAAAAGCTGGCGGATAGCCTGACAGAGCTGTCGGGGGTCGCTCTGGAGAGCCTGCGGGAGCATCCGGATTACGAAAAGCTTTTTGCCGATGTGCGCTACGAGAAGCCCAACCGTGCGCTCTACGAGCGGATGGTTCAGGGAAAGCGCTTCCGGGATATGAAACTGAATTATTACGTAAATGTAATAGAGGAACGGTGGGAGACCCAGTTCTCGGCGGTGACATACACTCTGGGGGACGGCACCCATTACGTGGCCTACCGGGGGACGGACGAGACCATCGTGGGCTGGAAGGAGGACTTCAACATGGCGTTCCTCACGCCGGTGCCCGGACAGGCCATAAGCGTGGAATACCTGAACCAGGTGGCCGGGAGATTCGACGGCCCCCTTTATGTGGGAGGCCATTCCAAGGGCGGGAACCTGGCGGTGTACAGCGCCATGAACTGTGCCCCGGACATCCAGGAGCGAATTCTGAAAATCTACAGCATGGACGGACCGGGCTTCCGGCCCGAGGTGCTGGAAAAGTGCGATTATGGCAAGATTGCGGACAGGGTGGTGAAGATTCTGCCCAATTCCTCGCTGGTGGGGATGATATTCGAATCCGGCATGTATTTCCAGGTGGTGAAGAGCAGGACCTTCGGGCTGCTGCAGCACGACCCCTATACCTGGCTGGTGACGGGCAACCATCTGGTGCGGGCAGACCATCTGTATGAGCGCAGGCAGCAGATGGACAATAACCTGAACGAATGGATTCTGTCGCTGAATGAGGAACAGCTACGGACCTTCGTGGACACCATGTACCAGGTCATCACGGCTTCGGAGGCGAACAACCTGATCGACTTCACGGCAGAGTGGAAGAAGAGCATGAACGGGGTCATCGCCGCTCTGAAGGAGGTGGACGGGGAGACGGTGGCGGCGCTGAAGGAAATCGTCAGGTCGCTGTTCGAGATCACGAGAGAGAACCATAAAAAGCAGGTAGCGGCAAAGGCAGAGGCCGCGCTGGGGAAACTGGCGCCCAGGGGGAAGGACGGGAAGGCACAGGCGGAGCAGTAGGAAAGCGGGAAGCTCCTGATGCTGAGGGACATCTGCGAGGCCATTTATGAAAAACGGGAAAGAGTCATAGTATTTACGCAATTCAAGGAAATCACGGAGTGCCTGGCCGCTTTCCTGGAGCAGGTCTTCGGGCGCAAAGGCCATGTGCTCCACGGCGGCACGCCCGTGGCGAAGCGGGGCAAAATCGTGGAGGACTTCCAGGGGGAGAAATATGTCCCCTTTATCGTGGTGTCCGTAAAGGCTGGTGGAACGGGCCTGAACCTGACCAGGGCCAACCATGTCATCCATTTCGACCGCTGGTGGAACCCCGCCGTGGAGAACCAGGCCACGGACAGGGCCTTCCGGATTGGCCAGAAGAAGGACGTGGTGGTTCATAAGCTGGTGTGCCAGGGAACCATCGAGGAGAAGATTGACGCCATGATAGAATCCAAAAAGGAGCTGGCAGAGAACGTGATCGGCTCCGGCGGGGAGAAGTGGATTACGGAGCTGAGCAATGACGAGCTGATGTCCATGCTGAAGCTGGAAATGAAATAAAGGACCAGCTTACGAAAGGAGAGCGGAATGAGCAGATATTGGGAGACGGCGACGTATGAGCAGCCCACCGCGGCGGAAATCAGGAAGAACGCGGCACAGAGCAAGAAAAAGGAAAAGAAGAAGGGCGCGGCACTGGAGCCTGTCACGGTGCAGGGCAGGACGATCGTGCACAACTGGTGGGGGAAGGCCTGGTGCGAGAACCTGGAGCAGTACGCGGACTATGAGAGCCGGCTGGACCGGGGCAAGCGCTATGTCCGGGCCGGAGCGGTGCTGGATCTGAAGATTCAGAAGGGGAAGATTCAGGCCAGGGTCCAGGGCACCCGCAAGACCCCCTACAAGGTGGAAATCCGTATCAGCCCCCTCTCCGAAGAGAAATGCCAGGGAATCATCGAGAAATGCGGCAGCAGGATTGAAAATATGGAGGAGCTGCTGAACGGGAACTTCCCGGAGCAGATGCAGGAGCTGTTCCAGGGGAAGGACGGCCTGTTCCCCACGCCCCGGGAGATCAGTTTCAGCTGCAGCTGCCCGGACTGGGCGCTTCTGTGCAAGCATGTGGCGGCAGCCCTGTATGGGGTGGGAGTGCGCCTGGACGAGCAGCCATTGCTGTTCTTCGAGCTGCGGGGGATAGATGTGGGGCGGTTCATCGACGTGACCATCGCGAACCGGGTGGAGGAGATGCTGGCCAATGAGGGGAAGGCCAGCAGCAGGATCATTGGGGATGAGGACGCAAGGGGGCTGTTTGGGGTGCTGTAGCGCTCCCGGAACGAACCGAGTGCCGGCGCTGCTCAAAGCGAAACAAAATACTCCAGCACCCGCCTCCCATCCGTCCCCGACCGCTCAAAATCAATCCGTTCCGGATGCCACTGGACGCCCACCACAGGCAGGCTCTCATGGCCTATGGCCTCGATGCACCCATCCAATGGACAGCG
>CAOOJO010000284.1 GCA_948496895.1 uncultured Acetatifactor sp.
CGAGGGCCTGGGCAACCAGTTCCTGAGCAATATCCGCGAGGTGGACGCCATCGTCCATGTAGTGAGATGCTTCGAAGACGACAATGTAATCCATGTGGACGGCAGCGTGAACCCGCTGCGCGACATCGAGACCATCAACCTGGAGCTGATCTTCTCCGACCTGGAGGTGCTGGAGCGCAGGCTCTCCAAGGTGGCGAAGGCCGCCAGGATGGACAAGACCTGTGCCAGGGAGCTGGAGCTGCTGGAGCGGATCAAGGAGCATCTGGAGAGCGGGAAGCCCGCCAAGACCCTGGAGACAACCGATGAGGACGAGCTGGCACTGCTGCGGGAATACAACCTGCTGACCTACAAGCCCGTCATCTATGCCGCCAATGTGGCGGAGGAGAGTCTGGCCGACGACGGCGCTTCCAACGAAAAGGTAGAGGAGGTGCGCAGGTTCGCCGCCCAGGAGGACAGCGAGGTCTTCGTCATCTGCGCCCAGATAGAGCAGGAGATATCCGAACTGGACGAGGACGAGAAGGCCATGTTCATAGAGGAGCTGGGGCTTTCCGAGTCCGGCCTGGAGAAGCTGATAAGGGCCAGCTACCACATCCTGGGCCTGATGAGCTTCCTGACCGCGGGGGAGGACGAGACCCGGGCCTGGACCATCAAAATCGGCACTAAGGCGCCCCAGGCCGCGGGCAAGATTCACTCCGACTTCGAGCGCGGCTTCATCAAGGCCGAAGTGGTGAATTATAGGGACCTGCTGGAGCAGGGTTCCCTGGCTGCCGCCCGTGAGAAGGGGCTGGTGGGCATAGAGGGCAAGGACTATGTGGTGAAAGACGGAGATGTAATCCTCTTCCGCTTCAATGTGTAGCGCGGGGAGCACGGGACTGAATCTGAAAGGAAGAAAAGCATGAATGTTGGCGATATTGCGTTCCCGAACCTGGGAATCTACTTAAGGGACGTACCTAAGTCCTTCAGCATATTTGGCTTCAGCATCGCCTTTTACGGCGTAATCATCGGCATCGGCGTGCTGGCCGGCATCCTGATGGCGGCGCACATGGCGAAGGTGACTGGCCAGAATCCGGACGATTACTGGGATTTTGCCATCTATGCCGTCATCTTTTCCATCATCGGGGCCCGCATCTACTATGTGGTGTTCGCCTGGGATTATTACAAGGACAACCTGCTAAGCGTATTCAATACGAGAAACGGCGGCATGGCCATCTACGGGGCGGTGATAGCCGCGTTCATCACCTTGTTCGTCTATGGGAAGATAAAAAAGAAGAGCCCCCTGCTGATGGGCGACACCTGCATGCCCGGACTGATTCTGGGACAGGCCATCGGCCGCTGGGGGAACTTCATGAACCGGGAGGTCTTTGGGGAGTACTATGACGGCCTGCTCTCCATGCAGCTTCCCATAGAGGCTGTCCGGGCCAGGGACATTTCCGAGAACATAGCGGCCCACATTCCGGAGGGGGCGAACTACATCAATGTACACCCCACCTTCCTGTATGAGAGCCTGTGGAACCTGCTGGTACTGGCCGCGATTCTCTGCTTCCGGAAGCATAAGCGCTTCGATGGGGAAATCTGCCTGCTGTACCTGGGCGGCTACGGCCTGGGGAGGTTCATCATCGAGGGCATCCGCACCGACACCCTCTTCATCCCAGGCACCCAGGTTCCCGTGTCCCAGGTGCTGGCGATTCTGATGCTGGTCTTCGCGGTGGCGGTGGACATCATCGTAAGACGGAAGAAAGGAAAAGAGAACGATATACCAGCTAAGTAAATACGAATTCACGATGAAAGGCCTGCTGTCTCCCAATCTGGGACAGCGGGCCTTTTGTATTTTCCACCATAAATCTTAAGAAATTTTAAGAAAAATTCCTCTTCTCAAAAATCTATATCTATATTATATGATTGCCCTCAGGCACAATATCTAGTATATCCCCGCTCTGATTCCCCCTTCCCACCGCTCAAAACCCTCTTCCCTGTCTCCAATCGCACAAACTTTCGTCTTGTCAAATGACGAATTCTATATTAAAATCAATAAGGTAGTGGGATGGATATGGCATGAAAACCCATAAAGTGGGATAAAAGCCCAAAAGGGTTGAAATGCAGTGATTCGGTTCCGGCGTTGGCGGGTGGTGATTGGGATGTTCATGGGCAGATACAATCATACGATTGACCCCAAGGGCAGGCTGAGCATTCCCTCGAAATACCGGGAGATCCTGGGGGATGACTTCGTGGTATCGAAGGGGATGGACGACTGTCTCTACGTGTATGCCAACGAGGACTGGAAGGTCTTCGAAGGGAAGCTGGCCTCATTGCCCCTGATGAGCGAGGAGGCCAGGCAGTTCGCCAGGTTCTTTCTGTCGGGAGCCCAGCCCGTGACCGTGGACAAGCAGGGGCGCATCCTGATGCCTCAGGATCTGCGGGACTTCGCCGGGCTGGAGAAGGATGTGGTGCTGGCCGGCATGGGAAGCCGCATCGAAATCTGGAGCCTGGAGCGGTGGAAGGCCAACAATGACACCGTAGATATCAACGCCATATCCAAGGGCGTGATGAACCTGGGGCTGACCATTTAAGGAGAGGGCATCCATGGAATTTCGACATTACTCCGTGCTTTTGCGTGAGACTATCGAACAGCTTCATATCAGGCCGGAGGGCATCTACGTGGATGGCACTTTGGGGGGTGGCGGACATGCCCTGGAGGTGTGCAGAAGGCTCACGGACGGCCATCTCTACGGCATCGATCAGGACGGCGAGGCCATAGCGGCAGCCGGAGAGCGGCTCGCGGCCTTCGCGGACAGGATCACCCTCCTGCGGGACAATTACTGCAATATGCGGGCCGCGCTCCTGGCGGAGGGCGTGAAAGCCGCAGACGGCATCGTAATCGACCTCGGCGTATCCTCCTACCAGTTCGACAATGAGGAAAGAGGCTTTTCCTACCGCTTCGACGCTCCGCTGGACATGCGCATGGACCGCAGGCAGACCCTGACGGCCCGTGACATTGTGAACACCTACCCTGAGAGCGAGCTCTACCGCGTCATCAGGGACTATGGGGAGGACCGCTTCGCGAAAAATATCGCGAAGCACATCGTTGGGGCCAGGGCGGACAAGCCTGTGGAGACTACCTTCGAATTAAATGAAATCATCCGGGGGGCCATTCCGGCGAAGATGCGCCGTGACGGACATCCCTCCAGACAGACCTTCCAGGCCCTGCGCATCGAATGTAACAGGGAGCTGGAGGTGCTCCGGGATTCTCTGGATGACTTCATCGATATACTGAATCCGGGAGGGAGGCTGTGCGTCATCACCTTCCATTCCCTGGAGGACCGCATCGTAAAGACCATATTCAGGAAAAATGAGAACCCCTGTACCTGCCCGCCGGAATTTCCGGTGTGCGTGTGCGGAAAGGTCTCCAAAGGGACCGTAGTGACAAAGAAGCCCATTCTGCCAGGAGAGGAGGAGCTTGCGGAAAACAGTCGCTCAAAGAGCGCGAAGCTGCGGGTATTTGAAAGAGCGTAGGGGGACAAGCCGGACACAGGATGTCCGGGGGACGTAAAAATCGAAGAAAGCGGGTATTGATATGAGCCGGAATAGAAGGAGCTATGGGCACAGGACATATGAGGAGAGCAGGAGGGCATACCGGGGAGGGAACCGCGGCGAGTATGTCCATGGAAATACCGTAAGGAAATTCGATATACAGGAGCAGTGGGAGCAGGCGCCGGTGAAGAAGCCCCACCCGGTAATCCGCAAGAATCGGGAGAAGGCCAGGCATATGAGCGCGGGCTATGTCCTGTTCCTGGCGGCGGCCCTGTGTGTGGCGGCATTCGTCCTGGTGAATTTCATCCAGCTGCAGTCTGACCTGACCACGCTGACCAAGACCGTGGCCGACATGGAGAGCGAGCTGAACGGCTTAAAGCTCTCCAATGACGAGGAGTACAACCGGATTGTCAGCAGCATCGACCTGGAGGAGATTAAGCGCGTGGCCATCGGAGAGCTGGGCATGAGCTACGCCGAGGAAGGGCAGATCGTGGAGTACGAGGACAAGGAAGGCGATTACATGCGCCGGGTGACGGGAAGCGGCAAATAGAGGTGCGGCATGAAGATGCGGAACAGAACTGTCAAAAGATTTTCCATTAAAATGCAGAAAAAGCTGCTGGTCCTGTTCATCCTGCTTTTGCTTATGTTCATCGGCCTGATCCTCCGCCTGGCGTGGATCACAAGGGAAAACAAGACGGACTACCAGAAGCAGGTGCTGTCCCAGCAGCAATATAGCTCCACCACCATTCCCTACAGACGGGGGAACATCCTGGACGCGAAGGGCACCAGGCTGGCCACCAGCGAGAAGGTGTACAATCTGGTCATAGATGCCAAGGTGATGAACTACAGGCCCCAGTATCTGGAGCCTACGCTGAAGGCCCTGGGCGAGCATTTCGATTTGGACATGACTGCGGTGAGGGATCATGTCACCACCAATAAGACCTCGTCCTGGTATGTGCCGCTCAGGCAGCTCACCTATGAGGAAATCAGCGGGTTCCAGGAGGCCCAGAGCGCGGATCCCAATATTCAGGGGGTCTGGTTCGAGGAGGAGTACCGGCGGATCTACCCTTACGGCTCCCTGGCGGC
>CAOOJO010000285.1 GCA_948496895.1 uncultured Acetatifactor sp.
GATGGCGGGATGAACGGTGCCGTCAGGCTGGCCGCCCCGGAGGAAGGAGACTCTTACGATGGCGCTTCCCACCGGGCTCAGCCGCAGGGTGCCGTAGCGGCTCTGGAGGTACAGGCCGTCCGGCTGCTTCGTGACCCAGCGGACGGAAAGGTCGATTTTGGCATGGCCCAGGGGGCGCAGCTTCTCTGTGGGCGGGATGTCGCCGAAGGCCGGAGATGTCTGGCCTGAGTGAATGGCGTTTCCCTCTGGAACGCTTCGGGCGGAGACGGCCCTGGCGATTGAAATCCTGCTCTTTCCGGGCGTTGTGCTGGCGGCTGCTTTCCGGTCTGGTTTTACATTGACTACCGCTCTATGGTCGGATGCTGTGCTGACAGCAACCTTTTTGCCAGACGCTGTGCCGGGAGCCACCCTGGTTGTTTTGCCATCTGCATGCCCATCCACTGCTCTCATGCCCATTGGCTTCGCTGCCGTAGCTTTCTTCTCGGGAATCGGATCCGCAATCAGCCCTGTCAAATCTTTCGTATGGAGCACACAAAGCTCGTGCAGGGCTCTGGTGGCGGCCACATAGAGGAGCTTGGCATGCCCGTCGTCCACAGGATATTCCGCCCTTGTGGGATCTAAGATCAGCACGGTATCGAACTCCAATCCCTTGGTGTATTCCACCGGCAGCACCATGACCCCGGTTCCGAAGACCGCTTTCTCCAAATCGCTCTCCATGACCTCCAGGTACTGCCCCAGCTCCTTTGCGGCCCAATTGGCCCCTTGCTGGCTCCTGCAGACTACTGCGATAGTCTCATATCCTTTTTCCTGCCATCCCCTGCAGATTTTAGCCGCTTCCCGGATAAGGTCGTCTTCGCTCCTCTGGAGCACTGCCACGGGAGCCCCATGGCGGATGATAGGCTCTACCGGATAGCTGGAAAAGCTGCCATGGTGCAGAATCCGCGTGGCAAAGTCCGAAATTTCCACGGTATTGCGGTAGCTTTTTTTCAGGATGCCGAAGCTGTCCATCTCGTCCGGCAAAAGCAGCTCCCGCAGCTCCTCCCAGTCGTTTAAGCCGAAGCCGAAGTGGATGTTCTGGGACACGTCCCCCATGACGGTGTAGGTGCAGTCCTTGATGCAGAAGTGAAGGACGGAGTATGCCATCATGCCGAAATCCTGGGCCTCATCGATGACGATATGGTGGGCCTCGCTGATGACCTCCGTCTCCTTGATCCGCTTGTAGAGATAGGCCAGGGCCGCCAGGTCATACACATCGAACTCATCTACCGGGATGTCCACCGCTTTCCCCTTCAGGGCCTGCAGTTCCAGGAATTTCCGGTACAGGTCATAGATGGAGCCTTTCCAGACCTTTCCGCCATACCGGCCCCGGTAGGCCTTCAGGATGGCCTTGCGCTCGGCCTCCGTGTACTTTACCCCTTTGCCCAGGAACTCCTCTTTTATCTTGTTTATCAGGCGGTCGCCCAGCATGTTGATTTTGTTCTGCATGGAGATTCCGGGATTCTGGCGGATATAGCGTTCCACGGCCTGGCCGTCCACCAGCAGAACCAGGTCATGGGGGTTGATTTTCTTCCCTATGGTCTCATCGTAGACGCCGTTCTTGCCATCCCGCAGGCCCTCTACGAACTGCCTGGGGTTCAGGTAGATGGATTCCCGCGGGATGCTCTCCCACTCCAGCTTGTCGCAGTAGGCCTGGAGATCCTGAAACCATGTCAGTCCACCCTTGACGCTGCCCCGGTTGCCGCTCTGGCCGCCCCGCAGGATGCGGTATTTTTTCTCATCCCAGTCTTCGTATAAAAGCCGGACGAAAAGCTCCTCCATGGTCATCTGCCGGATACCGTACACGTCCAAATCCGGCAGGACTCCTGTGATGTAGTTCAGCAAGATACGGTTGCTTCCTACGATGTAGAAGTCGTCCGGCTTGAAGCGCTCCGCATAATTGTACAGGATGAAGGAGATTCGATGCATGGCCACGGTGGTCTTGCCGGAACCGGCCACGCCCTGGACGATGATGTTGTGGTAGGGGGACTTGCGGATGATTTCATTCTGCTCTTTCTGGATGGTGGCTACAATCTCGCTGAGAACAGCCTGTTTGTTCTTGGCCAGGTACTTGGTCAGCAAATCGTCATTGGCCACCACTTCACTGTCAAAGTAGTCCAGCAGCTTCCCGTCCTCGATTTCATAGGTGCGCTTCAGCATCAGGTCGATATCCACCTGTCTGTTGCCGGGTGCCGTATAGCTGCATTTCCCCAGTCCGTTCTCGTAATAGGCGTTTGCCACGGGAGCCCGCCAGTCTATCACCATCTGGTGGGTGGTGTCCTTCGCGATGCCGCCCCTGCCGATATAGAGGGACTCCACCTTGTCCAGGGCCTCGTCGTGGAAGACGATTCGTCCGAAATAGGGCTTGCTCTGGGCCTTTTCGTTGCGCTCCAGCGCCCGCTTCATGTGCAGGTGCATGATGGTCAGGTTCTCCAGGGCATTGATCAGCTCCGGGTTGTCGTCCTGGAAATGGTCCAGCATGTCATCGATTTCCGCCCCCATGTCCTCCACCTGCCTGCCGTAGTTCTCCAGATTGTCGCGGATGACGGAGAGGGTCCGCTCCAGAAAGCCCTCCTCGGCCTGCCGGGTGGTGCCTTGTACTTGTCGCTCTTGCTTCATCGGTCGCTCCTTCCTTTTGTCAAGATTTTGTCGGGATTCCTGCGTGGGTCAGTCGCGTTCGCCTGTAGATTCAGCGGTATCTTTTATTATAGAAAAAAATGAAAAAAATACTAGACTTTTCTTTTAGAATTTGGTAAAGTGTTATATAGAATCGTGCCTGAAAAAAGCTGCTGTTCAACAGCAGCTTTTTAACGTTATTCCATATATTTCTCAAGCCCCCTGTCAGCTCTTCAAATCATCATAAAAGGTATAGCCGCACCTTCCGTTCTCCTTCGTGTGGTACAGGGCCTGGTCCGTCTCCTGGAACAGGTTGTCGTGGAACCCTTTTTCCGAAAAGGCGATTCCCACGCTGACGGAATATTTCGGGAAAACCGCCTCGTCCTCCGGGTGCTGCAGGATTTCGTTGATGGCATTGACTTTGTCGCTGATGACCTGCTTTCTGTCCGGGCCGGTCTTTTCCATGATGACCGCGAACTCGTCCCCGCCGATTCGCAGGACATAATCCGCCTTTCTGAAATTCTCGTCCAGCAGTCTGGCAACCTTGATGAGGGCCTGGTCTCCCACGTCATGTCCGTAAGTATCGTTGATGGACTTGAACACGTCCACATCGATAATCAGGAACGCCAGCTGTTCGGAGGATATGCGGAGCTGCGCCTTTAGCTGCTCAAAGGCCTGCCGGTTCAAAAGGCCGGTGAGGGCATCCCGCTCCGCTTTCTGGCGGAGCATATTCTGCTGCTCCTTTGTCATCTCATATACATTATTGTAGGTAGCCGCCAGGTACTTGAATTCGTAAGCCCCCGTAATCTCCAGGAAGTTGTTGTTCTTGATGCAGTTCACATAGATACGGATGGGCCGCAGAATCAGGATTGCTATCATGATGTAGGAAATGACGACCAGTATCACCACCAGAACCGTGTAGATGCTCTGGCGGATCAGGGCATTTTTCATGGTTCTTTCGCTTTCCTCCTGCTCCCTCTCGCAGATTTCAATGACGCTCTGGGTGACATTGGACATTTTCTCCTCTATCTGGCCCTTCATCGAGCGGTATTCCTCGCCGAACATCAGGCCTACGGAAGCGTCCGCCTGCTGCTCCGCCGTCCAGGACAGCTCTTCCTCGGTCAGCTGGTAGTCCTGTATCTCCTGGGCAAGGCTGTCCATATCCTCACCGGCAGAAAGGGCCGCAAGCTTCATGGAATGGATTTCCAGGATCATGAGCGCGTTGGACAGATCCATGGCCTCTTTAGAGGTGTTCAGCACCTCCTCGTTCCTTCCGCGCAGATGCCCCTCCAGCGCTTCCAGCGCCAGATCCCTTCTCCTGGTCTCGTGTACCTCTGTAAAATATGCCTTCGCGTAGACGGAATCCCTTGTCACGGCATAGAGACGGGCCTGGTCTGTCAGATAGTTGGAGCCGAACAGGAGATCCCTGGCATCCTCCTGGGAGAACACGTATTCCCTCGTCCGGTCGGCCAGCTCATAGTAATCCTTCATGACCTGGATGATGCCAATGCCGATCAGGACGGATATCATGAGGGTCATGGCCACCAGCCACAGGCTGAGGCTCTGTATTCGTAGTCCTTTCAGGGCTCCTGCGCCTTTCTTTGACGACGAATCCGTAGCATTCCCTTCCTCCATGGATTTCCTCTCTTCCGTTTTCATTTGCTCTCTCCCCGCTTCCTTCATTATTCGCGTGCTTCCCGGTAAAGGCGAATCCTCTCCTCCCTGATTATAAATTACCATGTCGGGTTTTACAAGATTTCAGCCGGAAAAAAATGCGGTTTGTAGGAAATGACATGGGAAATGCCCTGCACGGTTTCCCACACAGGACATTTCTTATCATGCGTCACTGTACGGCGGCGAATCCCTTCTCCAGATCGGCGATGATGTCATCGATATGCTCGGTGCCGATGGACAGCCGGATGGTATTGGGCTTGATTCCCTGGTCCGCCAGCTCT
>CAOOJO010000286.1 GCA_948496895.1 uncultured Acetatifactor sp.
CCGTCATCAGCCGGTCCAGCAGCTCCTCCGGCACGTCCTCCCTGTCCACCTTCGCCACGCCCACATCATAAATCTCGCTGATTCCCACCTGTTTCCCTGGAAGCTTCGTCCCGTCATAGAAGTAGACGTCCCAGTCTTCATACTTCTCCACCACATGGCTGTTGGTGCAGATATAGACGGCATCCTCCGCTATCTCCACGATATAGCCGGAGCCGGAGCTGTACCCGCCCCTGCCCAGGCCGTGGTAGAGCTGCACCAGCGCCGGGCGCATGTACGCCAGCGTCTCCTCCATGTCCTCGTCTTCCGAGGCGCCGCCGTCATAGATATTAGGCGCTCCGCATATGTAGTCCCTGCGGTAGTCGATTCGGCGCTGCCCGATCAGCTCCTGTATGTCCTCCGGAGCACCCACCATCACCAGGGTCTCCTCCACGGTCTCCAGCCCATAGCTGTCCCTGGCCACATAGCGGAGCGTATAGCTGCCCGCCTGATCCAGCTCCACATCGGAATCGTCTATCCGTATGGATTCTGTCAGGTTTCCGTCTACATCGTCCCTGGCCGCCACCTCCTCCCGGTAATCCGGCTGGCTTCCGGGAACGAGATAGAACTCGCGGATTCCCGTGAAGGAAGGCGGCGTGTCCACGATGACCCGCACCTCGCCGGAGGCCTGGTTCCCGGCCCGGTCCCTGGCTGCGACCTCCAGTGTGTATTCCCCTGTGCGGTCGAAGCGGATCTCCTCCAGGACATCCCCCTCCTCCAGGAAGAAACTCTCCGTTTCCCTGTCCACGTCCGACACGCCCGCAATCACATCCGCCGTGGCATAGTCCCTTTCCGTGGCCAGATAGACCTGGCCCTCCCTCCACAGGATTTCCGGCGGCACCGTGTCCTGAATGGTGATCCGGTAGACGAACTGCTTCCTTCCATGGCGCACCACCGCTTCATAGGTGCCCGTCTCCGTCTCGTCCACATCCGACAGATCCAGCTCCCCCAGATGGACGGACCAGTCCGTGCCGTCCAGATAATCCGCGATGTCCCTGCTGACCACATCCCCGTATTCGTAAACCGTCTCCGAGAACACCGGCTCTACCCGATAGATATAAAAATAAAAATACAGCCCTCCCGCGGCCAGCAAAAAGAGAACCGTCAGGAAAACAGCCCTTCTGCGTCCTGCACCCTTCACGCTCTCGTTCCTCAATCTTCTTCCCATCCTTTATCCGTACTGTCAGGACTCCCTCCGGAATCGCTTGCCTAATTAAGAGTACCATTCAGGGGCAGTTTTGTCAATGACGGCAGGAGGAGCACATATCCCGAAGCGGCTCATATAATATTGCAGGAGAACGATCATGCGAGGAGGTTTTTCCATGGAACCAAACAGGAACCCCATGTCCAATGACTGCAATATGTCCGGCATAAAGCCCGCCATGCTGGAGCTGCGCTATCCGCCCATACAGGTGGAGCGCCGGAACCCGGAATATGCAAGCATCCTTGCCTTCGACTACTGCGGCCCGGTATCCGAGCTGTCGGCCATCACCCAATATATCAACAACGAGAACCGGCTGTGCCTGACCTCCTGCCCCCTTGCAAGGACGCTTCTGGGCATCGCCATGGCGGAGATGATGCACCTCCAGAAGCTGGGCGAGCTGATTCAGCTCCTGGGCGGTGAGGTCGGCTTTTCGGTAAGGCAGCCGGACGGCAGGCAGCTGCTGTGGACGCCCGACTATCTGTCGCTGTCCAGGGATGCCAGGCGGATGCTCTGCGCGGATATAGAAGCGGAACGGGATGCCATCGCCCAGTACGAGGCACATATACGGAAGATAAAGGACGCATGCGTGAACGCCGTGCTGCGGAGAATCATTCGGGACGAGGAGTACCACATCGTGCTGCTCCAGGGGCTGATGGAGGAGCTGTAGCCTCCAACCGCTCCCCGGTTTCCCGGCGAAGGGCTTGTGCTTTGGCTGTCCTCATGCTACAATAGGAACGGTTTCGGGCACGAACAGGGCGCCCGGCTGAGGAGGGCTGTTATGGGACAGGGAATCTGTTATCTGGTGGGGGCAGGCAGGAATACGGGACTTGACTTCGTCCCAAAGGAAGATGACTTTATAATCGCCGTTGACGGCGGGCTGCGCTACCTGGAGGAGGCCGCCATCCTGCCTGACCTGATCATTGGGGATTTCGATACGCTGGGGTACTGTCCGGAGGGGCCGAATGTCATCCGCCTCGATACCATGAAGGACGACACGGACACGCTTGCCGCCCTGCGGGAGGGCATCCGCAGGGGATATTCCGTATTCCATTTCTACGCGGGCACCGGCGGCCGCATGGACCACACCATCGCCAATGTCCAGCTGCTGGCCTTCCTGTCCAGGGATGGCAGGCAGGGCTTCCTGCATGGCGGGGACGTGATCCTGACGGCGGTCACCGACGGGACGCTCCTCCTGCCGCCCAGGGAAGGGGGATATCTGTCCGTATTCTCCTACTCCGACCGGGCGGAGGGCGTATTTCTGCGGGGGCTGAAATACGAGTTGGAGGACGCCTGTCTGAACAGCGGCTTTCCGCTGGGCACCAGCAATGAGTTCATCGGGAAGGAGGGCTCCATATCCGTCAGGGAGGGGACGTTGCTGGTGGTGCTTCCCGGGGATTTGGCGGGACGGGTTCGGGCGGCATGGCCGTAGAAGATATGCCGCCGGCCTTCATTCTGCCGCTCTATAGCCGGAATGTGCCTCCGGGCAGACTACGATTTTGCAGCAATCTTCTTTTTTCTCCTTCATGATGATAAGGCCGTCCAGCAGCCCCGCCAGGGGAAGGCGGTGGGTAATCAGCTCCGCTGGCCTCACTGCACCCTGCTCCAGCCTATCCAATACATAATGCCAGTCATCCTCTGCTTTTCCCGTGAACGAGGAGTTCCATGTGCCGGTCACGGTGAGCTGGTTGCGCAGAATCTTCCAGTAGATGTCCTTTTCCAGGGTCATGTCAGAAAAGGGATTTCCCACCAGCACCACCCGCCCCATGGGCCGCATGCTGTCGATTCCCCAGGAAAGGGCCTCATTCCTTCCGGTGCACTCAAAGAAGAGGTCTACTCCTCTTTCCCGCAGCCAGGCTCCGGCGGAATGCCTGTGGCTGTCACAGTACCGCTCTGGCGGAATGCCCATGGATATAACCTGGTTCCTGCTTCTGTCTGGGTGCTGATATGGTATTTCAGGCTGTTTTCTGCTTTGGATAAGGATTTCCTGAGTTTCTTCTGCGTCTGCCACAGATTGATGGAAAGCTTCTGCTGGAGGCTGCTGTGGATTTGATAGAGGAGCTCGCAATAGGACTCCAGACAGCGGACAGTCTCCGTGCCTTCTCCCTCTGTGGCATCAATCATGGTGCCGATGGTGATTGCTCCCTGCTGGCATTGCTCCAGGAGGGAGAGGGCCTGGACTGTATGTTTCTTTTCCAGGTATCTGACGATTTCGCTGTGTGCCTGGTTCAACAGTTTGATTGTTTCCAGGCATTGGGTTTTCTGATATTTTCTCATGGGGCTGCAATCTGTCCTCTTTCTGATGCTATTTTCGGTTTTTGTTTTGCTGGGTTTTTGATGCGCAAAAAATCCTGATGTATGCTTGCTGGCCTCATACTTACATCAGGATTTCTGCTGGATTTCTATTCATTTGGCATTTAGGGATGGACGCTATCCTTCTTCAGCGAAGCGGTCATAATATTCCTTTGCTTTTTCCTCCGTCAGGTGGTAGCGCCTTTGGAGCTTTGCCAGAATCCGCTCTTCTGGAATCTTTTCCTCCAAGTTATCCAAAACCAGAATCTGCATTCCTTCTTCACGGCCTTCTTCGCGGCCCTCTCCCCAGGCTTCTTCCCAAGTCTCTTCCACTATACACTGCCCCAGGCTGAACATATGGCTTCCCTCCTTCCACAGCTCTTCATTTTCTGAAAAGTCAATGTACTCTGAAATCGTATCCATGAATTCCCCACTATGAGGATACATGATTGCATTCAGGAAACGCAGGAGCCTGTGTCCCTCATCTCCTTCAGTACTTCCATTTCCTTCGTTCTTCTCTTTTCCTCTGTACTTTTCATTATACACCTTATCGCCCAATCTGATAACCACCAAATTCATCAAATCAAAATTTTCTTTTTTGACATCACAGCTGCCGATGTTCTTCGTATTGGCTATCTCATAGAAGGATATGCTGTATCGGTCATCTTCTGGTACATCATCTCTGCAAATCCAGATGCCATAGCACTTCTCCAGTTCCCCATAATCGGTGGCATCTGTGACCAGTGACAACTGGGCGGAGAGTCTCCTGGCCAGATAGTAAAACCCCCTTTTCTCAATCGGATACCCAGGCCTGTAGGTCTTCTGTGGTTCCAGGTCGAAATGCAGGTTGACCAGCAGCTTTTCGCTGGACAGCAGCGGGTTCCTCGCCTTGAAGAGCATGTCGAAAAAGGTGACCTTCTCGTTCAACTGGACGAATTCCACATTTTCGCCGCTCACCTGCGAGTTCGTCCGGCCAGGCGACACTTCCTTTCCTTCCTCAAAGGAATCCATTTCAATGAAGCCCATGATTTCCTTTAG
>CAOOJO010000287.1 GCA_948496895.1 uncultured Acetatifactor sp.
CAACCAGGCCTCCAGGATGCGCGAGATGCTGTCCATCTATCATCTGGGCAACGAGGGCGGCGGAAGCTCCTCTTTTGGCAAGAGCACTTCCTCCTCCTATCCTTCTCCTGCGTCCAACGAGCAGGTGATCTCCCTGGGCGACGGCTTCGGGAAGTATTGATGTAGAAAGAGGTGTGTAAATGGATCTGTTAGATGAGCTGAGAACTTTGGGAGTGGACGTGGACGACGGGCTGAAGCGCCTTATGGGGAATGAGAAGCTATACAGAAGGCTACTGGGCTCCTTTGTGAAGATGATTCGGACACAGGCTGTGCATCCGGACTTTGACGAGAACGATTACAAGGAAGCCATAGAGAAAGCGCATTCCATCAAGGGAACGGCCGGAAACCTGTCGCTGACCCCTATCTATAAGTCCTACAGCGAGGTACTGAACCTCCTTCGGACGGATAAGCCGACGGAGGCAAAGGCAGTCCTCGCGGAAGTATTGCCCATTCAGCAGGAAATCATTTCCTGTATCGAGAAGAATATGGAATAAAGATGAAACATGCGAGCAGCGCTGAGGGAATCCTTCCTGCAGCGCTGTTTTTCTCCCTTATATCATTATGGGAGGCAAGATAAAAGTGCGATATCAGACAAGGTGAGCGGAGGCATGAGGAATGGGTATCGTCAGGAGATTATTTGGCAGGGAAGACTCTGATAGTTCCGTCATGGAACAAGGAGGGGACATGGAATCTACACATCTGAGACCACAGCGCGGCGAGAAGCTACAGCCCTTAGACGAGATAGGCGGCTTCAAGGTCAGGCCGGGATTCTACAACAGGGACGGTGCCACGGCATCCTCCAATGGCGTCAGCTTTACGATTCATTCCCTGGGGGCTACCAGGTGCACATTGCTGCTGTTCCATCCCCAGGAGACAGAGGCTTACGCGAAGCTGGAATTTCCGGAATCCTATCATATCGGGAACACCTACTCCATGCTGGTGTTCGGGCTGAAGATTGAGGAATTCGAATACGCGTTCCAGCTGGACGGGCCTTATGACAGGCAGAAGGGTCTGCTTTTCGACAAAAAGAACGTGCTGCTGGATCCTTACGCCAAGGCCGTAACGGGCCAGCGCAACTGGGGAGAGCGGCCGGAGAACGGCAAGAATTTCGAATACCATGCCAGGGTGGTGGAGAACAATTTCGACTGGGGGAAAATCATGCACCTGGAGACCCCCCTGGAGGATCTGGTGATCTATGAGCTGCATGTACGGGGGTTTACCAAGGATAAATCCTCCGGCGTGGCGGCCCGCGGCACCTATGAGGGGCTGCGCCAGAAGATTCCCTACCTGAAGGATTTGGGGATTAATGCGGTGGAGCTGATGCCCATCTTCGAGTTCGACGAGATGGAGGACGCCAGGGTGGTGGAGGGGGAACAGCTCTACAATTACTGGGGCTACAATACGGTCTGCTTCTTCGCGCCCAACACCAGCTATTCCTCTGTGGTGGAGCATAACCATGAGGGGGACGAACTGAAGGAGCTGATCTATGAGCTGAAGGAAAATGGAATCGAGGTCATCCTGGACGTGGTGTTCAACCACACGGCGGAGGGAAACGACGACGGGCCCTGCTTTTCCTTCAAGGGAATCGACAATGATGTCTATTATATCCTGACGCCGGAGGGGCATTATTACAATTTCAGCGGCTGCGGAAACGCGCTGAACAGCAACCATCCCGTGACCCGCAGGTTCATCATCGACTGCCTGCGCTACTGGGTGACAGAGTACCGGGTAGACGGATTCCGTTTCGACCTGGCCTCCATATTGACAAGGGATCAGAAGGGAGAACCCATGGCGGAGCCGCCCATCATCCAGGAGATCGCCTATGACTCCATCCTGGGCAAGGTGAAGCTGATCGCTGAGGCCTGGGACGCGGTGGGGCTCTATCAGGTGGGGAGCTTTCCGGCGTTCCGCAGATGGTCGGAGTGGAACGGGAGGTACCGGGACGACATGCGGCGCTTCCTGAAGGGTGATGGCGGCATGGCGGGGACGGCAATCGCCAGGATTACGGGCTCCCGGGATATGTACGACCCGCTGAAGCGGGGGGAGAGCGCGTCAGTGAACTTCCTGACCTGCCATGACGGCTTTACCCTGTACGATCTCTACTCCTACAATGTGAAGCACAATGAGAAGAACGGCTGGGACAATACGGACGGGGACAACAATGGCAACAGCTGGAACTGCGGCGTGGAGGGGGAGACGGATGACCCCCAGGTGGAGGCCCTGCGCCGCCGCATGGTGAAGAACGCCTTCGCCACGCTGATGTGCAGCAGGGGCCCTGCCATGTTCTACGCGGGGGACGAATTCTGCAACACGCAGTATGGCAACAACAATGCCTACTGCCAGGACAACCGCATCTCCTGGCTGGACTGGGAGAGGCTTAAGGAGTATCGGGAGATTCATGATTTCTTCCGGTATATGATAGCTTTCCGTAAGGCCCATACGATAGTCAGGAAGGATACGGGGAACGCGGAATGCGGGTTTCCCGGGATCAGTCTCCACAATGGGTACCCCTGGAACGGGAGGACGGACTACAACTGTAGGCTGATTGGAATCATGTACGCGGGCAGGGATGAGGCGGATACCAAGGACGATATCGTGTTCTATGGGATGAACGCCTACTGGAACCCGTTGGACATGCAGCTTCCAAACCTCCCGGAGGGCAGGCGCTGGAGGGTCTGCGTCAATACCTCCGTGGAGTATGAGGACGGCAAGGACATCCAGGCGGAGACGGACTTCCAGTATGGCACTATGCTGAAGATTCCGCCCCGGACGGTGATTGTGCTGGTGGCGGAGTGACCGGGTTTTATAAGGATTTCCATGGGCAGCGGGCTATAAAGGCCTGCTGCCTTTTTTAGGCCCAGGCCCGCAATGGGAGGTTTGCCGCTGGCACAGCTGCGGGTCGCGCAGCGAGTAGAGAAGGAAGGCATTCCCCGCAAGGCGCTTCCGTGAATGATTGCAGGCTGCTTAGCCTGTTGTGTGTAACGGATTCCCGTAGCCCGCATAGGATAATAGGGATACCGCGAGCCTGCCGCGGAAAGGGATTCAGATATGGACTGCAGAGACAAGATTCTTTCCAACGAATACTATGACGTGATCACGGATTTTCCCATTGATGCCCTGAGGTACGCCTTTTTCGACCTGTGCTACCTGGAGGTGGATGAGTTCTACAATATCGTGTACATCAGCCGGGAAAATGTCAGGAACGTGAACGAATACTTTTTTGACTACAAGAGCGTGCCCAAGCTGTACGGCCTGATGCAGGGGGAGGTGGGGAGCCAGGGCTTCGACCCAAACAACCTGATCGTCAGCGGCATCACCCAGGCCCAGAGGGCCCCTTTGAGCCTGACAGGCAGAGGGGTGGTCATCTGTATCATCGATACGGGGATAGACTATACCAATGAGGCCTTTCGGGACAGCCAGGGGAACAGCCGGATTCTGGCAATCTGGGATCAGACCATTCAGGACGGTGCCCCTCCGGAGGGCCTGCACTATGGCACCGTGTATACCAGGGAGGACATCAACCGGGCGCTGCAGTCCCCGGATCCCTACAGCATCGTGCCCAGCAGGGACGAGAACGGCCACGGGACCGCCATGGCGGGGGTGGCAGCGGGCAGCAGGCTGGGGAACGGCCTGACCTATATCGGGGCCGCGCCGGATGCGGACATCGTGGTGGTGAAGCTCAAGGAGGCCAAGCAGTACCTCAGGGATTTCTTCATGGTGCCCGGGGGCGTGCCGGCCTATGAGGAGACGGACATCATGCTGGGGGTACGGTACGCGGACAGCTTCACGGAGCAGTTCCGGCGGCCTGTGGTCATCTGCCTGGGGCTGGGCACCAGCTATGGGGATCACGCGGGAAACGCGCCGTTGCCCCGCTATTTGGATGCCATCGCGGCAAAGCGCAGCCGGGCGGTGGTGGTATGCGGCGGCAATGAGGGGAACGCGGGCCACCATTATCAGGGGAGCATGGATTCCTCTGGCCGGGCAGGCGGCGCCGTGAAGCCGGTGGAGGTCAGGGTGGCGGAGAATGCGGAGGGCTTCGTCATGGAGCTGTGGGGGAACGTGCCGGATGTGTTCACGGTGTCCGTGCGCTCTCCGGGCGGGGAGACCATACCGTCCATCCGGCTGGGCATTCAGGACAGCATCACCTACAGCTTCGTCTATGAGAGGACGAAGATCACCATAGCGGGGACGCTGGTGGAACCGTCCTCGGGGGAGGAGATGATCCTGCTGCGGGTGGCCCAGCCCACCCCGGGCATCTGGACGTTCCTGGTGGAGGCGGTGGGAAGCGTCCAGGGCGGGAGCTTCCATATGTGGCTGCCCATCACCCAGTTCATGAACGCGCCTGCCTATTTCCTGGAGGCGTCGCCCTACATCACCCTGACGGAGCCTGCCATGGCCAGGGACGTGATCAGCGTCTCCACCTATAATGCCGCGAACAACAGCTTCTACATCGATTCCGGGAGGGGGTTCACCAGGGACAATGTGGTGGCCCCGGATTTCGCCGCGCCCGGGGTGGACATATCCACG
>CAOOJO010000288.1 GCA_948496895.1 uncultured Acetatifactor sp.
ATCCGACTCCAGAATCTCCAGATCCTCCTCCATAGGCATGGTGAAGGGATGGTGCATGGCCACATACCGCTCCTCCTCGTCGCTCCACTCGAACTGAGGGAATTGGGTCACCCAGAGGAAATTGTACTGGTTCGGATCCAGCATCCCCAATTGCCTGGCCAGCTCCACCCGCAGGGCCCCCAGCACGGACCAAACCAGTTTCAGCTTGTCCGCCGCAAAGAGCAGGAGATCCCCCGGCTCTCCGGCCATGGCCGCAACCAGGCTCTTCAGCTCCTCCTCGGTCATGAACTTGGCAAAGGAAGACTTGTAGCTCCCGTCCGGCAGCACCGCCAGATAGGCCAGGCCTTTCACGCCGTAGCCCTTGGCGAACTCCACCAGCGCGTCGATCTTCTTCCGGGGCATCTCCGCCTGGCCCTTCACATTGATGCCCCGCACGCTGCCTCCCGCCTCCAGCGCAGAGGTGAACACGCCGAAGCCGCAGCCCTTCACCGTTTCCGACACATCTGTCAGCTCCATGCCGAAGCGGGTGTCCGGCTTGTCGGAGCCGAAGCGGTTCATGGCCTCGTCCCAGGTCATCCGCTTCAGGGGCAGGGGCACCTCCAGGCCCACGGTCTCCTTGCACACCTTTGCCACCATCCGCTCGGTGACGTCCAGCACGTCCTCCTGATCCACGAAGGACATCTCCAGGTCGATCTGGGTGAATTCCGGCTGCCTGTCCGCCCGCAGATCCTCGTCCCTAAAGCATCTTGCGATCTGGAAATACCTGTCGTACCCGGAGCACATCAACAGCTGCTTGAAGATCTGGGGCGACTGGGGCAGGGCGTAGAAGCACCCCTGGTGGATGCGGCTGGGCACCAGATAGTCCCTGGCCCCCTCCGGGGTGGACTTGTTCAGGATAGGGGTCTCCACCTCCAGGAAGCCTTCCTCCTCCAGAAAGGCATGGACAGCGGCCGTCATCCTGCTGCGCAGCATCAGGTTCCTCTGGAGATCCGGCCTGCGCAGATCGAGATAACGATATTTCAGGCGAAGCTCTTCCTTGGTCCGTGAATTCTCCTCGATGGGGAAAGGCGGCGTCTCCGCCTCCGACAAAATCCTAAGGCTCTCCGCCCGCACCTCAATCTCCCCGGTGGAAAGATTCGCGTTCACCGCTCCGGCCCGCTTCTCCACTTTGCCCGTCACTGCCGCCACGAACTCGCTGCGCAGCCGCTCCGCCTTGGCGAAGTCCTCCGACCCGCAGTCCGCCTCCTCGAAGATCACCTGCAGGATGCCCGCCCTGTCCCGGAGATCCACGAAGATGATGCCGCCCTTGTTGCGCTGCTTCTGCACCCAGCCCATGACGGTGACCTGTTCGCCTATATTCGCCGCGCCAAGCTCCCCGCAGCGATGTGTCCTCTTCAATCCTTTCATTGACTCTGCCATTTTGTTTCCTCGTTTTCTGTCCCTCTTCTCCTGGGACATTCTTATTCTTGTGCTTTTTATATCGTTCTTATGAAAGAAGCCAGTTCTTCCATAACATACTCTTCTTTCAAGCCGACCTGCCGGAATTTATACTGACGGTCACTAAAATTTGCCAAGCCACCCGACTCACGAGCGGCAGATGTTATAAAACTGGTGGCAAACTTTATCGCTCGTGAGTATAACCGGCTGCTTCTGTCAGTTTTTCAGGGCCTCCCTGTAGAATTCCACAAACTCCTCGTACCCCTCCGCGGTAAGCTGCTCCTTCTGGAACTTCTTGTTCTTGTTCATACGGACTACCAGCACCTGCTCCCCGGCCTCTCTGGCCGCCTGGGCTTTGGCGATCACATCCGCCATGGCCTGGCCCTCCACGCCCTTCTCCACCAGGTAAGCCGTCTTTTTCGGTGCATCCGGCACCCGGAAGCCGCTCTCCGTCAAAAGCAGGACAATCCTCTCGAACCCGATGGAGAATCCGCAGGCCGGCACGTCCTTTCCTGTGAATTTCCCCACCATCTTGTCGTACCTGCCGCCACCCCCACAGCTTGCACCGAAGCCGGGTATGGCAATCTCAAAGATAGGCCCCGTGTAATAGGACATTCCCCGCACCAGCGTAGGGTCGAACACCATCCGGAAATCCGCCGTCTTCGCCGCCTCCACGCTGCCTATGATTTCCCGCAGGCCGTCCACCGCAGCAGCTCCCAGAGCCTCCTGGGCCTGGCCTCCCGCCAGCTTCTCCTCCACATACCGCAGACCGTCTTCGGCCTGTTCCAGTCCGCTGTACAGCTCCAGGTACTTATCCACCGTGTCTGCAGCGAATCCGTTCTCCAGAAGCTCCGCCTTCACGCCGTCCATGCCAATCTTGTCCATCTTGTCCAGGGTGATGAAGACATTATCATAATCCTCCTCTGTGAACCCGCTGCCCGCCGCCATGGCCTTTAAGAGCTGCCTGTCGTTGATGCGGATTTCGAAGCCCTGGAAACCCAGCTTCCCCAAGGTGGTGGTAGTGGCCAGTATCAGCTCAATCTCCGCCAGATTGGAGGCCTCTCCAAAGATATCGATATCGCACTGGGTAAACTGGCGGAACCTCCCCCGCTGGGGCCTGTCCGCCCGCCACACGTTCCCTATCTGCAGCGCCTTGAAGGGGGAGGGCAATTGGGCCGCGTTGTTGGAATAGTACCGCACCAGCGGCACGGTCAGGTCATAGCGCAGCCCGCCGTCCACCACTTCCTCCTCCGTCAGGGCCTCCGCTATCTTCAGCTTCTCCCCCCGCTTCAGAATCTTGAAGATCAGCTTCTCATTGTCGCCCCCCTGCTTATTAGTCAGGTTGGCAATGTTCTCCACGCAGGGTGTCTCTATGGAGGTAAAACCATATCTTCTGTAAGTATCCTTGATTACGCCAATCACGTAATCCCGTATCTGCATCTCCTCCGGCAGAATATCCCTCATGCCCGTAGTGGGCTTCTTGCTCAGTGCCATACTTCCTGCCGGGCTTTTTCCGGCCCGGCTTCCTCCTCTCCGTCTTCCTTTCCAAATATGAACTCCTCCCGGGCCCGTTCTTCCGGCCCGCTCTGCTCCTATCCATGATAGCCTTTTTGCCCACCGCTGTCAATATATAAGGCAAGCCTGTCTGCCGGAAATCCGCGCAGGCAGTCGGCCCTCAATCCCGCCGGAACAGATCCCTGGTATAAACCTTGTCCGCCACCAGGCTGCCGAAAAAAGTGCTCCCATCCTCCAGGGCAGGCTCGTAGATTATGACATCCCTATGTTCCACAGGGGATTATACCACAAGAGGAAAAATAAGTCTACTCCTCCTTCCGATATCCGGCCTTGCGGTAGAAGGATGTGGAGGGCATGTTGCACTGCCTTGCCGCCTCCTTTCCGGATATCTCCCTCGCCTCCCATTTCCCGCATATTTCCTCGAAATTCTCCGGCAGGGGCTTCTCGGGCCTGCCGAAGCGCACGCCCCGAATCTTTGCCGCTTCAATGCCCTCCCGCTGCCGCTCCCGGATGTTCTTTCTCTCATTCTCCGCCACGAACGACAGCACCTGCAGCACGATGTCGCTCAGGAATGTCCCCACCAGATCCTTTCCCCGCCTGGTGTCCAAAAGGGGCATGTCCAGCACCACGATGTCCACCTTCTTCTCCTTGGTAAGGACCCTCCACTGCTCCAGCACCTCTCCGTAGTCTCTGCCCAGGCGGTCGATGCTCTTGATATAAAGCAGGTCGTCCGGCCGAAGCCGTTTCAGGAGCCTGCGGTACATGGGGCGGTTGAAGTCCTTGCCGGACTGCTTGTCCACATATATGTTCTGCTTCGGTACCTGCACCCCGTCCATGGCAATCATCTGCCTGTCCTCATTCTGTTCCTTTGTGCTCACGCGCACATACCCGTATCGATCTCCCATGCGTTTCTCCTTTGTATTTCTGCGGAAATCTCCCGCGGCAGCCATGCGGGAGTGTCCGGACATAAAAAGGACAACCGTCATCCGATTGCCCCTTTTGTCTTTATTCCCTTATTCCGCATGTCACGTTTCCATGGCAGACGCCTCCCCTGGCGCCTCCTTTGCCATACCGTATATACTACCCTTTTCCGTGCCGCGAATCAAGCCCCTTTCGGATAAATTCGGACAAATTCTGCTTTTATGATAAGCTTATGACTTGACGCAGGTCTTTCGGAAAGGTAATATAAATATGGATGGAAGAAGGCAAAAAAGCATCCCTGTCCGGTCGGAATGCTTAAAATTATAAAGGAGAAAAAGGTTATGGAACGGTATTACCAAAAGGAAATCGAGACCGCGGACCGGGAGCAGATTCTTGCATGGCAGAACGAGCGCCTGGTCCGCCAGGTGCGGCATGTCTGGGACAATGTGCCCTACTATCGCGGGAAAATGGAGGAGAAAGGGGTCACGCCGGAGGATATCCGCAGCGTAGAAGACCTGCGCAAGCTGCCCTTTCTCACCAAGGACGACCTCCGGGAGGCCTACCCCTACGGCCTGCTGGCAAAGCCCCTGAAGGACTGTGTCCGCATCCAGTCCACATCCGGCACCACAGGACGCAGGGTGGTGGCCTTCTACACCCAGCACGACATCGACCTGTGGGAGGACTGCTGCGC
>CAOOJO010000289.1 GCA_948496895.1 uncultured Acetatifactor sp.
GCCCTCGCCCTTTGAGGCCCCCTTCACCAGTCCGGCGATGTCCACGAACTCTATCACCGCAGGGGTGACCTTCTTTGAATGGTACATATCCCCAAGGAGCTTCAGCCTCTCGTCCGGCACGGCCACGATCCCGATATTGGGGTCGATGGTGCAGAAGGGGTAATTGGCGGATTCCGCGCCCGCTTTGGTCAATGAATTGAACAGTGTGCTCTTTCCTACGTTGGGCAGACCGACTATGCCTAATTTCATATCTTGATATACCTGTCCGAAAATCCTTTGTTTATAAGGGTTTCCGCCTTTCTCTATAATTTTGCCACACAACTTTCAGGGCAGCATCTGCATGCCATTTACGGCATTCCTGCAGCTTTGGGAAATACCTCTGAACCGTTTTTCCTGTTCTCTTGCTTTCGAATCTGGCTGTGCACAGACCATCCTTTCTTTGACAGATTCCGACTCCAACTTCCTTGCCTTTTGAATCTTTGCCCACAGAACCAACTCCTTTCTGCTATCGCATAACGAAAAGAGTTTGATACAATCTGATATTATACCATACCGCTTTTCATTTTGGAATAATCAAATTAAATTTTCTCGTTATCTCCAATTTTTACTTAAAATCGTTCAGAAATAGCCCTTAAATTTTACTATTCCTTATGATTCCACGGCCTTATTAACACAGGTTATCCACCGGTTGATGTGCCCTGCTTTCCGCGGCAGGAATTTTGTCGCCACTATCGTCTCTTCCCGTTTGGCATAGTCCCGCAGCGCCCTTTCGAGATACTGCTCGCTGGTGCCGCTTTCCGAATCCGCTTCCTCCTGCTCCGCCGCACCGCTTTCCGTCTCCGGCCGCTCCGCCTCGCCTGCCTCTGATTCTGACCGCATATTCGTCTCTGGTTCCGGCTGCTCCGGCTCATCCGCCCCGGTCTCCAGAATCTCCCCAGAAGCCGTTTCTCCGGTTCCCGCCGCATCCTGTCCTGCCGCGCTTTCCTTTGCGGCGACGCTGTCTCTGCTGCCGTCCGCCGCGTCCCTTCCGCATCCCACCAGCGTGAACACCAGCGCTCCAACCATGATTCCTGCAACATGCTCCCTTCTGTATGTGCTGTCTTCCGTTCTGTCTAGTACGCTCAACGATGAAACCTTGCACATTCTGGCAAAATTTTGGTTCCGGCTCACCCGGGTTAGGAACAACCTGGGAACAGTTTCATTGTAAGTCGGCTTTGGCGAAATGCCTAATCCCATTCTTCATTTTAAGAAATGTCTTTCAAGCATATCTTAGCACAAAAACTGCCCAAAACAAAAACTGCCGCCAAGTACTGAATCAGCCACTTGCAGCAGTTTCATATCCGCCGTTCGGAACCATCTCATTCTTCTATTTCATCCATGTCTTCATCCATATCCCCTTTCCCCGTCTCCGCGATGCACGCCTTCACATGCTCTATGAACCGCCCCATGGTCGGTGAAAGGGTCAGGTTCTTTTTCCAGACCAGGACACAGCCGCTCGCCAGCTCCGGCTCCAGCGGCCGCAGGCACAGGGTGTCAGCAGAAGCACCAGGCAATCCATCGCCTTACCGGTACTGCTCCACTACCTTCACATCCTCCAGGCGGCAGGCCGAACCCCCTTCCATCCGGGGCCATTTCTCCAGAAATACCGCCGCGCCCTCCTCCAGAGGATACACCACGATTTCCAGGCGCTCCGGGAAGTCGAAATAGCCCAGGCTTAAGGTCACCTCCTGGCCGGTATAGAAATGGTCGTTGATTTTCTCCCCTTCCGCGTATATTTCCATACGGTCTCCCGTATAGGGCAGGAGCAGGAGCGTGTCCCTCCCCGCCTGGCGGTCTCTTTCCTTTCCATAGGATATCAGAACCTCATACCTGGCTGTCCCGGCATCCCGGGCAAGGAGCTTCGTCTCCGCAGATGCCGCCTCTTCCTCTATCCTTCTCTCATATACGGTGAAGCGCCCCTCCTGGCCGCATTCCGAAAAGCCCGGCAGCTTCTCCTGGGAAATCCGTGGAAAGCAGCGGATCACCGTATTCCGCTCTCCCGTCACCCGGACAATTCCCTCTTCCTCCCAGACAAAGCCCTCCGAAAGAATCAGGTAATCCTGATCCAGCGAGACCTTCCCTGCCAGGAGCGCGTCCTTCCGGGACAGCTTCAGGATGTCGGCCCTGGGCCCGTCCTCCCAGACAAAGGCGGCATCCTCCGGCCCATAGTCCCCATAAAAGACCCACACATCCCCGCCCTCAGTCCTCAGCCTGCAAAGCGGCGTGGCCAGTGCGGCCCGGAGTCCGGCATCCCCCAGCTTCATCCCATAGGGAAAGAAGCCGTACATACCGTCCAGGATATCCACCGGCGGGAATATGACCTCCCCGCTTCCGCACCTGCCCTTTAATACTACATTCCTGTGGTCATCCATTTTATGCCGCCTCTGGTAATTGTTGAAGAACACATACCCCTGCTCGCCATGATACCTGCAGGAAAGCCGCAGCGTGGAGAAATCCTCTGGCCTGACACCGGGCGGCTGGATGTCCGTCTCCATCCGGGCCAACTCCCCGCCGAACTCCTGCAGGAAAAGCGCCAGCAGCCTGACTTCCCTGTAAGTGTCCGATATGGTTCCGTACTGCCTGATGGGCGCGTTGAAGTCATAATTGATCTCCGGCAGGTCGTTGGGATATCCTGTGGCCCGGCTCTCCTGCAGGGTGGACAGCTTACCCCTGGGATTGCTGCCGCCATGATACATGTAGTAGCCCAGCAGCGCCGCCCCGCTGCCCAGCTTCGCGATGGACATGGCTCCGATGTCCCTTCCCTCCGCCACCGGCCTCCTGTGGGAGGTCACCTGCACGCCGCCCCCCAGCTCCGCTGTCAGGAAAGGATATTTGGCTTCGTCAAAGGAAGTCTCCTGGCCCACATGGCAGTCGCAGGCTATCTGGGCATCATTGCGCAGATAGCTGAACACGAAGTTGGCATTGGGCTCCAGCTCCGTAATCCGCTGATCCCAGGGCGCTTCGCAGTATCCTCCCATCACCGGCAGCAGATCCCCGATGCAGGCACCGCCCCATCCCGTAGCCGTATACAGCGGCGCCTGGAATCCAATCTCCCTGGCCATGGCCGTCAGGCGGCGCATATGGGCCTCGCCCTCCTGGCCCCGCAGCCCGCCTACATGGCCATACTCGTTCTCAATCTGCACCCCGATCACCGGGCCGCCGTCCCCATGGAAGAACCCCTTGGCCTGCTCATGCACATGCTCCCAGAACCGCCTTACATATCCCAGATAGACCGAATCGTTGCTCCGCAGCCGGACGCCTCTCTCTTCCAATGCCTGGACCCAGTCCGGGAAGCCGCCGTTTCGGACCTCCCCATGGACCCAGGGCCCCAGGCGCAGGAACACCTTCACCTGAACCCTGCGGCACGCCTCCAGGAAGCCCCGCAGATTCCGGCAACCTGTAAAGTCGAAGACCCCCTCTTCCTCCTCATGGTGGATCCATATCACATAAGCGGACACGATTTCCACGCCGCCTGCCCTCATCTTCCGCAGGGATTCCTCCCACAAATCCTCCCGGTAGCGGCTGTAGTGCATCTCACCCATCACCGGGAACCAGGGCTGTCCGTCCCTGAGCAGACATCTGCTGTCATAACTATACTCCATATCTCTTCCTCTCCTGCGCCCATCGGACGCTTTTCCTTATTCTCTGGCAACATTTCTGTATCCAGCCCTCAGGCATAGATTCTCTCCGTAGACCTGCGCAGCAGGATTTCATAATCCGTGATCACTTTCTTCTCATACTCCCTGCCCCGCAGATAATAGATCATCTGTCTTCCGATTATGTTCCCTATCTTCCTGGCGGAGGTATTGACCGCGGTAATCTGGGGCGTGAAGCATTTCAGATTCGAGCTGTTGTACAGGGAAGCCACCGCGATGTCCTTAGGGATACGATACCCTACCGCCTGCAGCGCGGACACCAGCCTGGTGCAGACCACATCGTCCCCGCAGATGATGCATTCCACCTTTTTGGATATCATGTCGCTGATGAGGGTATCCAGCATGTCCACCTGCAGATTGCCCACATAGAACGCCTGCTTTTCCCTGGACAATCCGTTCTTCAGAAGCGCGTTGCAAAAGCCTTTGTACCTGCTGCGGTTCACGCGGTAGGATAAGTCCTCCACCACAAGGGCGAACCTCCTAAAGCCCTTTCCGATCAACAGGGTGGTCAGCTCCTCGCAGGCCGCCTCATTGTCCGTGTCCACCTGGATCACCTCGCTCAAATCGCACTGCCCGGTCAGGCCCACGGGGAAATGGATATCCGTCAGATAATGCAGGGCCTTGTCGTCCTCCATATTCCTGGTGAGGATGATGCCGTCCACTTTCCGCCTCTCTGCAAGCGCCCGCACACCGGAGATGTCGCTGGCCGTGCCCATGGCGATCAGCACGTTGAAGTCCATGAAAGAAGCCGCCTCGCAGATGCCCAGCAGGCAGTCCTGGAAATAAGGGTTGGCGTTTTCATATACGTCAGCCGGGAACACCACGCCCAGGTTCCCCGTCTTCACTTCCTCCCGGGA
>CAOOJO010000290.1 GCA_948496895.1 uncultured Acetatifactor sp.
CTACGCCACCTCCTTCCGGCTGAAGCGCAGGAAGCGGGAATTCGGCACCTACCTGACCCTGGGCATGGACAGGCGGGACATCCTGAGCCTGTTCCTGGCGGAGACCTTTGTCATCTGCGGCATCGCCCTGGGGGCGGGGCTTACGGCAGGGGGATTTCTGTTCCAGGGGCTGATGGCAGTGATGATGAAGCTCCTGGAGATGGATTTTTCCATGTCGGCCTATTCCCTGGAGGGGCTGCTTCGCACCGTGGCGCTGACGGTGGGAATCTTCCTGGTGGCGTCCCTGGCTTCCGGGATTTATCTGAAGCGGGTGTCGATCTATGACCTGATTCACGGGGACAGGAAAGTGGAAAAGCGGGTTAAGCGCCCTGGCCTGTGGTTTGCCGTGACGGCTGCGGCCCTTGGGGGG
Source organism: uncultured Acetatifactor sp. (assembly GCA_948496895.1). Lineage (GTDB taxonomy): Bacteria > Bacillota > Clostridia > Lachnospirales > Lachnospiraceae > Acetatifactor. Next base: position 410 of record CAOOJO010000290.1, read on the forward strand.
ATGGCGGCCTGCGGCATCTTTTTCTGGAAGAGCGTGGACATATCTTTGCGGGGCGGGACAGTGGACAGCATGGAGTATCTGCTGGCGGGCTTTATCCTGTGCGTGATGCTGTTCCATATGGGAGCCGCCAAAAGCATCGTCTTTCTCCTGCTGCGCAGTCCGAGGGTCTGCGGCCGGGGGGCCAATACCTTTGTGCTGCGCCAGCTTTCGGGAAGCTTAAGCGTCAATTCCGTCATGTTCGGGTGCCTGGCGCTGCTCATGAGCCTGGCCGTGGTGGGGACGAATTTCTCCTTTATCCAGAAAGCGGCCCAGGAGGAGGCCCTGTATGTGGAGTGGCCCTATGACATCATGTATTATTCCAATAAATACCACCGGGAAGGAGCGGTTCCGCTGGAGGAGGCGGAGAGATCGATCGCGGAATACGCGGGAATCCGGAGTAAAGTCCTGTGGCGTATTTTTGAGACAGGGGAGCAGGCGTTCTACAGCCGTACCTGGTGGTATGAGGAGTGGATGGCCCCCAATGACAGCTTTATGACGGCCAGCGACTTCAATGCGCTGATGGCTCCGCTGGGGGTGGAGCCGGTGGCGCTGGAGGGGCAGTTCATGATAGTGGGCAGCGACGCAAAGGCGGCGGAGCCGGACTGGTCGGGCATGGTCTGGGAGCATGGAGGGAAGCGATACACTTTCCACAGCTGCCGGACGGATTATCCGAAAATCAGCTATCTGTATTTCTATATAGTAGTGCCGGACGAGGCGGTGGCAGATATGGAATGCGTGGAAGAGAGCCGGGCATATCTCACGGAAAAGCAGAGGTTCGACGGAATCGCCCTGCACAGGGAGCTGGCGCGCCTGCTTTCGGCGGGGGCGGAGGAAGACTGGGGCGGAGACGGGGAGGAACCGCAGAGGCTGGAGTTCGAGATCCGGGAATACCACAGGCAGGAGGAGAACAATGTGTCGGCTATCCTGGTGGTGGGCGCGCTGTTCGCGTCGGCTGTGTTCCTGCTGCTGGCCATGGCCATCCTGGCGCTGAAGACGCTCTCGGGCCTGGGGGAGGATAAGGGCCGGTACGAAATCCTGTTCCGGCTGGGAATGGGACAGCGGGAGCAGGCCAGGGCGCTGTTCGGCCAGACCTTTTTCTTCTTCATCGCGCCCTTTGCCCTGCCCATGGCCCTGAGCGTTCCCATGGCCGCTTTCGGGGCCCATGTGATGCGGATGGAGGGGATGGAGGCCTCCGCGGAAGCGGTGTGGCTGATCGCGGGCATCGTGGCGGGGGTGACGGCCTTGCTGTACCTGCTGTACTACACGGCGTCTTACCTTATTGCCAGGCGGACGGTGGTGCGGGACTGAGGGCTTTAGGAAATGGACGGCAAAAGAAGAATAAATTGTATTTTTTCATAAGCTGTGTTAATATGATATTAAATTTTTATTTTAAGACAAGGAGGTCTGACAGATGTATAAAGCTATTACAAATTATCTGTGCTGTCCCAAGTGTCGGGCAAAGCTTTCGCTCCGGGTTGATAATGAAAACGAAGAGGATGTGCTGGAGGGCGTATTATCCTGTGAGAACGGCCATTCTTTCCGTGTCAGCCAGGGGGTAGCAGATTTTAATTCCGAAGAACAAGGTTTTATCAATCAGTGGGAAAGCATGGGTGAAGAACAGAACTTTGAAGAGATAGACCGTGAAATGGATATGAAAAATCCCGGGGAAATGTCACAACGCCGGGAAATGGTACTTGGCGCCATTGCAGATACCGTATCTGGGCAAGACTGTAAAGTTGTCCTGGATATTGCCAGCGGCCGGGGATTAATGCTGGCCGAACTGGTAAAGACGCTGGACGCAGATGTACATATCATCTCCATTGATTTGAGCAAATTCGTTTTGAAATATGATTACCGGAAATTTAAGGAGATTGCACCGGATAGGAAGATCAGTTATCTTGCCTGCGATGCCACCAGGCTTCCGCTGAAAGACAGCGTGATTGACGCTGCCGTCACATATGCTGGCTTCAGCAACATGTTTGGCTGTGCAGGCGAAGCATTGCGGGAAGCATACAGGGCTATAAAGCCAGGGGGTGTGCTGGTGGATTCTTATGTGGTAATCGCAGAAGAATCCCAAGGCTTTGAAGCTCTGCATCGTGTATGCACAGAGCAGAATATATCAGGGGCGGAGGATTTCTTTTTGCATGACGGAATTGCCAGGCATCATGAGGAATTATTTTCTGCAGTAAAATGTAATGTGGTATTTGAGGGAATCGGTGTGGATAACGGAATGGATTTATTGCCATATCAGGGCGAGTGGTATGCGGAGCAGGTTTTTGTGTCTTCAAAATAATACCATTAAAATAAGGGACGCTGATTCGGCTGCAGCGGGACATGTGACGTTGCTTTAGAGAACATTGGCTGCATCAACTTGTTTTTTCTTGACAGAATGGTCTATTCGTGATAGACTTGCATTAAGTCTATTGCGAATAGACCATTAGCTTTTTATGGAAAAGAATAGAGAGCGAAAAAGCAGTGTGCAAAATGTACGAAGCATGGCAGGGGAATGGCTACATAAGGACAGACAGAACGGGGAGGATGGACATTATGGAAAAGAGGCACCCTATGGAAGAAAGGCATTCCATGGAAGAAGGGCATCCGGCGGAAGAAGCACATCCCACGGAGGATATGAAACTAGGCGTGGTGGAATCCCGCTTTGCAGACATCATCTGGCGGCAGGAGCCTCTATCTTCCGGGGAGCTGGTGAAGCTCTGCGGGGAGGAGCTGGGCTGGAAGAAATCCACCACCTACACGGTATTGAAGAAGCTCTGCGAAAAAGGCATCTTCCAGAACCAGGACGGCCAGGTCACCTCCCTGATGTCCAGGCAGGAGTTTCAGGCCGCCCGGAGTAGGAAATTCGTGGAGGAGACCTTTGACGGCTCTCTGCCCGCGTTCATCGCGGCTTTCGCCTCCCGGAAGCGCCTGTCCCGGGAAGAGATTCGGGAGATACGCAGCATGATCGACTCCTATGAGGAGGGACGCTGATGGAGAATTTATTCTTAAAGCTGCTGAACATGGGCATCGCCGCGGGCTGGGTCATCCTGGCTGTATTGCTCCTGCGGATTCTGTTAAAAAAAGCGCCAAAGACGGTGCGCTGCGCCCTGTGGATCCTGGTGGGCATCCGGCTTGTCTGCCCCTTTTCCATAGAAAGCGTGCTGAGCCTGATCCCCAGCCAGGAGACCGTGCCCCGGGAGATCATGATGGCCAGGGAGCCGGAAATCGACAGCGGCATCCGTGCCGTGGACAATGTGGTGAATCCGGCCATTGCCGCATCCCTGTCGCCGAAGCCATTCGCCAGCGCGAATCCCATGCAGATTGTGGTGTTCCTGGCCTCCAGGCTGTGGGCGGCAGGGCTGGCGGCACTGCTTCTCTACGCCCTGGCAAGCTATATCAGGCTGCACCGGAAAGTGGCGGCGGCCATGCGCCTCAGGGAGAGTATCTGGCTCTGCGATGCCGTGAGGTCACCCTTTATCCTGGGCATCCTCTCTCCCCGCATCTATCTGCCCTCGGATTTGGAGGAGCCTGTAAGCGGCTGCGTCATCGCCCATGAAGAGGCCCATATCAGACGGCGCGACCACTGGTGGAAGCCCCTTGGCTTCCTGCTCCTGTCCGTCTACTGGTTCCAGCCCCTGTGCTGGGCAGCCTATATCCTGCTTTGCCGGGACATAGAGCTGGCGTGCGACGAATATGTAGTCAGGCGCATGGGGGACGCCCAGAAGAAGACCTACGCCAATGCCTTGCTTTCCTGCAGCCTGCACAGCCAGGGGCTTTCCGGCTGTCCCCTGGCCTTTGGGGAAGTGGGAATCAAGGAGCGGATAAAGGGCATCCTGTCCTACCAAAAGCCCGCTCTCTGGATAGTGGCCGCCGCCATAGCGGCATGCGTCGCTGCCGCGGCCTGCTTCCTCACCGACCCGGCGGATTCGAAAAACAGTGGCAATATATACGGCGCCAGGTACACCGTGGCGGAAGTCCTCTACGACGCGCCCTGGTACAATGCCGTCTATACGCCGGAGAACGCGCCGGATTTCGTCTTCACCTCAGATGCGGAGCTGCTGCAGCGCAATTTCGGCGGCATCATGGGGAACAACCCTGTCTGGA
>CAOOJO010000291.1 GCA_948496895.1 uncultured Acetatifactor sp.
GGGGACGGACGTGATCAGGATCCGGGGCGTGGAAAAGCTCCACGGCACAGAATATGCCATCATTCCCGACCAGATCGAGGCGGGCACCTTTATGTTCGCCGCCGCGGTCACCAAGGGCGATGTGACGGTGAAGAATGTCATCCCCAAGCATCTGGAATCGGTGACGGCCAAGCTTCTGGAGATCGGCTGCGAGGTGGAGGAGGCGGACGACTGCATCCGCGTGGTGGCGGCAAAGCCTCTCGCGCATACCCAGGTAAGGACCCTGCCCTACCCCGGCTTCCCCACGGATATGCAGCCTCAGATAGCGGTGGCGCTGGCTCTGGCCAGGGGGACCAGCATCGTGACAGAGAGCGTATTTGAAAACCGGTTCAAGTATGTGGATGAGCTGGTCAGGCTGGGCGGCGATGTGAAGGTGGAAGGCGGCGACACGGCGATCATCAATGGCGTGGATAAGTATACCGGGGCCAGCATCACGGCGCCGGATCTCAGGGCCGGGGCAGCTCTGGTGATCGCCACCCTGGCGGCGGAGGGATTCAGTACCGTTGACAATATCAAGTATATCGAACGCGGGTATGAGGACTTCCATATCAAGCTGCAGAACCTGGGGGCGCAGATTGAGCTGGCGGAGACGGAAAAGGATATTCAGAAGTTCAAGCTGAAGGTCGGCTGAGAAATGCGGGCGCAGGGAGGAAGCTGCATTTTCAGAGTGAGGATGGGAAGGGGTCTTATCAATGGCTGATAAGGCCTTTTAGTACAATAGGAAAATCTGGATTGGCTGGTGGATGGAGAGGCGGTGAAATCTATGCGGCGCGGCATGCGGCAATGTTTTGTGTCGATAATTTTATTATCACTGTTCATAGCTGGATGCGGCAATCCTGCCGCACCGGAGGGATCGTCTATTCCGTCCATGGAAAGCACGCCGTCTGAGGACACGACGCAGGTCTCTCTGGTGGTGGAGAACCCGGAGTATGAGGCGGCTCCCGGGACGTCCGAGGCCGCAAAAGAAGCGCCGGCCGGGGCCAAGGCGGATTTTGAGTCCTATCAGGCGCCGCCCTTCGCGGATTCTGCCTTCCATGCCGAACATGCCCAGGGGAACGATAAGGTGAAGATTGACCTGGACCATGCGAACCAGGGCTACATAGGAGTCTCTGGCCAGTCTGACACCGGGATTAAGCTCCAGGTGTTCATCGGGGAAATGGAGTACCGGTATAATGTGCCGGCGGACGGGACACCGGTGATTTTCCCGCTTCAGGAGGGGGACGGCACTTATACGATCAAGGCCAATGAGAAGGTGGAGGACACGAAATACAGACCCCTTTTTACACTGGACTGCGAGGTGAAGCTGGACGATGAGTTCCAGCCCTTCCTGCGGCCCAGCGCCTATGTGGACTATGACCAGGATTCGGAATGCGTGAAGCTGGCGGCTCAGCTGGCGGCGGGGGAGGAGGACGCGCTGGGCGTGGTGGGGGCGGTGTTCGAATATATCTGCGACAATATCGTCTACGATAAAGAGAAGGCGCAGATGGTGCAGACCACCACTGGCTACATGCCGGTGCTGGACGATACGCTGCGGACAGGGAAGGGCATCTGCTTCGACTACGCTTCCCTGGTGGCCGGGATGCTGCGCAGCCAGGGGATTCCTACCAAGATGGTCTTCGGCGATGTGTCGCCGGACGATATCTATCACGCGTGGAACATGTTCTACACGGAGGAGACGGGCTGGGTGACGGTGAAGTATGAGGTGAAGGCGGACAGCTGGAACCGGTTGGACCTGACCTTTTCGGCCAACGGCGCGGACAGCTCCTTCATCGGGGACGGCGCGAATTATCTGGATGAGAAATATTATTAGGAATTGCTTGGCGATAGAAGGAGGAGCGCTATGAGACATGGGAAACTGGACAGTCTGGGGGTCAGCGCGTTCTGTGAGAGCATGGCGATGATGGTGCAGTCCGGAATCCAGATGGACGAGGCTGTGGCATTGCTGGGATCCGGAGGACAGGGAGGCCCTCTGGAAGAGGGAATTGTAGTCATGCGGGCGGAGACGGAGGCGGGCAAAGGGCTTTCCGCCGCCATGGAGGCCACGGGACTCTTCCCGGACTATTGCATAAGGATGGTTCTGGCAGGGGAGAAGGCGGGGCGGCTGGAGGATGTGCTGTTCCAGCTGGCGCGCTACTATGAGGATCAGAAGACCATGACCGGAAAGCTGAGGAACGCTGTCCTCTATCCGGTGGCCATGCTGGGCATCACCATCATGGTGCTGGTCGTCATGCTGGCCATGGTGCTGCCGGCCTTTACGGATGTGTACGACAGCCTGACCGGGAGCCTGACGGCTTCGGCCTACGGATATGTGAACTGGGCCTATGGACTCTGCCGGGCGGCGCTGGCCGTGATGCTGGTACTGGCCGTGGCGCTGGCGTTAGGGTTTATCTTATGGAAAAGCGGAAAACGGAATTTCGTAGAAAAGCTCCTCCACAGGATTCCGGCCTGCGCATCCATCCTGGAGGGCCTGGGGATGTTCCGCTTTACGGCGGCGCTGTCCACCTTCCTGGCCAGCGGCGAGATTCAGGACGTCGCTGTGGCGGAGAGCAGGAAGATGGCCTCCTGCGGGCCCGTGGAGGAGAAAATAGACCGCTGCGTCAGCCGTATGGAGCAGGGGCACGGCATCGCCCAGGCAGCCGTAGACGTGCGCCTTTTCGAGCCGGTCTACGGCAGGATGCTCCTGGCAGGGGAGCGCAGCGGCAGCCTGGAGTCTGTGCTGCGCAAGCTCACGGGACTGCTGGCGGATCACTGTACGGAGCTGGTGGACCGGCTGGTGGGCATCGTGGATCCGGTGCTGTCCGGCGCTCTGATGCTGGCGGTGGGCGTGTCCCTGCTGAGCGTCATGCTGCCTTTGATCGGCATGATGAATTCCATGGGATAGAACCTGCGGCAGGACGGCCGTCTGGCGGATGGGATACATAGTCTCGGGAGGTGGGACAGATGTATGTGGATAAAAAAAGGAAGAGATGGCCTGCGCTGGCGCTGGCCGTGGCAGTGATCCTGACAGCGGTCTGTGTGTGGCGCATGGTCCTGCCAGCATCCGGCAGGGACATGGACGAGGAGAGCGTCAGGGCCGTGAAGGCTGCGGTGGAGCGCTGCGCCCTGCAGTGTTACGTGGTGGAGGGGGCCTTCCCTCCCAGCCTTGCTTATCTGGTGGAAAATTATGGGCTCCAGGTCAATGAGAAGGAGTTCTATGTAAGCTATGATATTTTCGCGTCCAATGTGCCGCCTGCGGTGAAGGTGATCAGCCGGGAAACGGAAAGGTGATTCGCCCAGACGGTTCGGAGAGAGGAGGCATGGCCTGTGAGACGGGATGGCGGTTCGTCCGGAATCTATACGATGGCAGTGGCCGGGGTGTTTCTGGCAGGATTTTTCCTGACGGTGATTTTCGGCGCGCAGACCTACCGGGAGATTGCCCGGGGACAGAGCCGGAACAATGAGGCCAGGGCGCTGCTCTCCTATATCTCCACCTGCGTGAGGATGAACGATACGGCGGGGGCGGTATCCGTGTCCCAGGCGGAGGGGGAGCCTGTGCTGGTAATCGCGGACGGCCAGAGCGGATATGCCATCCGTATTTACCGGCATGGGGACAGCCTGGTGGAGGATTACGGCGAGGCAGACGGCGCCCTGTACCCTGACATGGCCCAGGTCATCGGGAAGACGGAGGAATTCCGGATCGAGGAGCTGGGGAACGATACCTATGCCATAGTCACGGACGCCGGGAGAGTGCTGGTCGGCCTAAGGAGCGAGAAGGGGGTGGCCGCGGATGATTGAGGATGGCGGCAGAACCAGAGGGAAGCGCGCGGGGAACCGTGGGACGGCCTTTTATATAGAAGCTCTGCTTTTGACCGCTGTGTTCGCGGTGGTGATACTGACGCTGGCCAGGGTATTTGTCTGGTCGGGGCAGAAGGGACGGGATGCGGCGCTTCTGACGGGCGCGGTGCATCTGGCGGAGAACGGAGCGGAGGCCGTGGCGGCGTCCCGCAGCCTGGAGCAGGTGCGGGAGCTGCTGGAGGAGAACGGCAACGCGGAGATTGTTACACGTTTTGCCGAATCGAATTCCGAAGCTGCCGTTGAAGGCGCTGTGGAGAAGGGCGGGGCGGATACTTTGCGCGTGTATTATGACGATGCCCTGAACCCTGTGCCGGGTGGGGCGATTTGGATGGATATCGCGTGGATGCCGGAATCGTCCGGAGAGGAATCTGACGGCGCTCCCGGGGGAGCGGGGCTTGTGAAAAGCGTCATCACTGTAGGCCGCGCGGAAGCGGAGGAGCCGGTCTACAGGCTGGAGACAGAGGTGTTCGTGGGCCTGGACTGAGTTAAGAAGGAGGGCGGCATATGAGGCATATACCGATCAAGCTGGGGCCGCTGGCGCTATTGTTCACGGTGATCAGCATCTGCATGACCACCCTGGGCATCCTGGCGTTTGCCACGGCCCGGGCGGACTGGAACCTGGCGCAGAAGTATGCCGATACGGTGCAGACCAGATATGCGCTGGAG
>CAOOJO010000292.1 GCA_948496895.1 uncultured Acetatifactor sp.
CATATTGATTGTAGCAGAGCATGGCCCCGGTGGAAGAGATCCCCTCCAGGAAAAGATGCAGGCCTATCTGTTCCTTTTCCGATTCCTTCTGATAGAGATAGGCACCGCCCTCCCGCAGATCCGGGTCAAAGGTGAAGGTGTCCAGGATCTCCATCACGGCATCCTCATTTTCCTCCCACCATCCCTCCACCGAGCAGGTCTGAGCCACCACATCCCTCATGGGCTCTTTGAAACCGATGAAATCCCAGTACGCGTGGCCGTCGTAGGTGCCTTTCCAGGCCGGATGGCCTGCCACCGTCACTTCCTCTTCTGCAAGCCCTGTGCCGCACACGCCGAAAGACCGTATGTAGGCTACCTCTACAAATCCAAACTCCGCGTCCTCCGGGGAAAAGCAGATCCCGTAGTCGCCGATGAGCAGGCTGTCGCTGTCCATGGGGCAGAGCTCATACTTCCATCCCTCCGGCACGGTCAGGGAAATCGCGCCGAAGGGGCCGCCCTGGGTCACCGTAGTCCCTGCGCCTCCGGGAGATCCTGCCATGTTTTCTCCATCGCTTCCCTTGTTTTCCGTTTCCTGCGGCGTTTTGTCCGGCGCTTGGCCATTGCTCTGGGCGGTGGTGGATTCATTTCCTGCGCTTTTCCCGCTGTCTCCGTCTTTTGTTCTGTCCACTTCTTTCCCGCTGCTGCCGCCTTTTGTGCTGTCCTCGTCCGCTATGCTGGCCTCGCCACTGCTTTCTCCCGCTTCTTCCGATGCAGCCTCTGCCCCGGCACCATTTCCCGCCGCATCGCCCGCCTCCTGTCCGCAGCCGCTAATTGCCGCCGCCATTACCGCCAGACATCCCATCAGAGCCAATCCTCTTTTCTTCATGCTTCCTTCGTCTCCTTTCTCTGCACATCTCTTATACTACAGACTAAATATGCTTATCTGCATAGACGAAAGAATTGCGGAAAAGTTCCCCTGCGGGCATTTGATTATCTCCCTGTAGTCTACACCAGCGCTTCCACCAGCAACCTGTCTCCCAGGACAATCTCCTTTACGCCCACTTCCTTCTTCTTGTTAAAGCAGAAGCTGAGCATGTATCCTTTTTTCAGATGAAAGTGATCCAGATAGGCCGACAGCTGCTGCTCGCCTCTCTCGTGATAGGCATTTCCCCGCCAGATCTTCAGCTCTACCACGAACTGCTCTCCCCGGTAATCGATCACCAAATCCATTCTTTCCCGGTTGCGGGTCCGGGCCTCCACATAGCAGTTCCCCACTCCATTGATGATCGGCTTCAGGAACAGCATGAAGTAACGTCTCCCGGCTTCCTCCAGAAAGGTCTCGTCCGCATCCCCGTACAGCGCGTCAAAGCTTTCCACGAACCGCTCAAGCACCCGTCTGACGTTCAGATGTCCGTTCACGACAAACTGGTTCTTATCCAGCAGTCCGGCATCGTACATCCTGCTGCCCACATATTCCTCTGACAGGAACAGATTATAGAGCACTGTCTCAAAAATCCGGTTGGAGATGACTGCCTTCCCCTCCACATTCTTGAGAAAGCCGAACATCTCTGCCACTTCAATGGCCTGGTTCAGGGCCGTGTAAGGAATGGGCCTGCCGGTAAACAAAAGCTCGTACAGCACAGTCTTTAATTCCGGATAATCCTCCAGCTTATTCGCCAGGGACTCATACAGCAGGTTCTTTTCTTCCAGCAGGATCTTCAGCGCGTCCATGAAGCCCGCTTTCGTCCATGCCTGGGTCTTGTCAGTGGACATCCCGACCCCCTCGTCCATGAACATGCAGAGACGCGACACCAGATACGGGTATCCGGATGTATAGTCATAAATCATCTGGGATATCTCCCGGATATCCATGCCGGTATGCCAGTCCGCTTCATAGCTTTCAAGCATCCCCGCTATATCGCTCACGGAAAAGCTCATATCCACCCGGAAGTCCGCCGCAATGTTCCAAGGGCTATTGGTTTTATGCTCCTCATCCTGACGGATTTTACGCTTCAGGTTGCGGACATCATAAACCCCTGCAAGGATCACGGACTGAAAGGTGGGGATTTCGTCCCGCTCCAGGTAATGCGCCCGCAGCTGAGCCAGGAAATCCAGGAAGACCTGGTTGTTCGTGGCCGTGTCCACCTCGTCTATCATCAGAACCACGGGCCTCTCCGACTGGGCGCACCAATCCGTAAAGCAATCGAATAAATCCGCCATTTGGGTACTTTCAAATGCGGAATCCGCCAATCGATTCATCTCTTCTTTTATGCTATCCGGAACATCTTTCCTGTATCGGATTCTTTTTCCGAACTCCCGCGCCAGTGCCCTCACAAAGGAAGCCCCACTGGCAAATTCATCTGACCCTATTGTCTGAAAGTCCAGCCTGATGACTACATAATCATCTTGCAATCCGTCTGCCAAAGCGCGCAGCGTGGTAGTCTTCCCAAACTGCCTTGCCCTGTTGATGGAAAAATACTGTCCGGCATCCACCATTTTCCGGATTTTCGTGACCCTGTCTCTCAGATCCACCATGTAATGCCTGTCCGGTCTGCAGGTTCCGGTCACATTGAATGTCCTGCCCATTTCCGCTCCCCCTTACCCCTGTCTCCTCTTGTCATTCCAGCGTCGCCACAGCCGTACTGCTCCCATGTTCACCATAGTTCCATTATAAAATGACTTCCTGCCATTTACAAGACACATTTACAGGCCCGTTCAATATTTTATTGTCACTTTATCATCATTTTATCGTCAGGAAATGACAGGCAGGAGCCTATATGACAGCATTAGGATAAAGGATAGAACAGCCGGGCAAAAGTTCCCGCCCGGCCTTGTCTATTGCAATTCGTAGTTCTTTTCCATAGGATTCAGGCTTTACTCGACCAGCGCCACCCTCTCCTTCACGATCTGTGTCAGCATCTCCTCCGCCTTGGCCATTCCGGCCCCTTCCAGCTCTGATATCATCTCGTCATAGCCGGCGTCAAAATCCTCGGCGCTTCCGATGACGCAGCTGATCAGCTTCGACCAGGCGATCTCGTCCAGCTGGTTCCCGATCTCGTCGAACTCCACCGGCTTGGTGTAGGCCCAGATGGCGGAGTACTTGGGCACTTCGAAATCCTCCGGCTGGGGGTAGATGTCCACCAAAAGCTCCACGCCCCATTTCTCGCAGGCAGCCTTCTGCTCTTCATTGTAGGAAGCGATTACGGTCTCCTTGCTCTGCGGGGTATAGGTGCTCCCCGTGGAATCCACCACGCCGTTGCCGTAGGTGGGGAAGGGATAGGCATGGAAGCCTACGCCTGTGGTCTTCGCGTAGTCCTTATTGGAATCCGCCTCCGCCGTCTCCTCCTCCGTGCGGTAGCGGTGGCCTTCCTCGTCGATGAAGTAGTTCACGTCCTGGATGCCCCAGTTCACCAGCACCTGGCCTTCGTCAGAGCAGATGTAGTCCATGTACTTGATGGCGGCCACCGGATCCTTGCAGGCCGTTGTGATGCCCACGCCCTGTCCTGTGGTCAGGCCCTGGGGAGCCAGGGAGGGGGCCTTGGTGTCCTTATTCATGGTCAGGGGAAGCCCCGCATAGGTCAGGTCCAGCTTGCCGTCCGCGATCAGAATCTTCTCGCCATCGCTGTAGTCCCAGTCGGTGTCGAACAGGGACACTACCCGGCCGGAAGCGATCTTCGCGATGTAGTCCTCATGGGTCTGGGTGGCGAACTCATGGTCCAGAATCCCGTCATTGTACAGCTTGTTCAGCCATTTGAAGTACTCCCGCACCTTTTCGGAACGGAACTTATAGATAGCATTGTAATTGTCGTCAATCAGCCACTGGCCATTGTCCGGCGCACCTTCAGCGATATAGCCCGCAGGGTTGCCCAAGGTGATCATCCAGTGCCAGTCGGCTGCGGACAGGGTCAGCCCGATGGTGTCCAGCCCGTCAGCATTGGTGGGATGGGCCGCCAGGTAGCTCCTGATCATCTCCTCATATTCCGCCGTGGTCTCGGGAATTTTATAATCATTCTCCTTCAGCACTGCCCACTGCATCTGCGCGGTGCCGGAACTCTTGTAACTGACGCCGCCCATGGAGTAAGAGGAAAGCTGATAGATGGACGGGTCTTCCTGGGAATATTTCAGCTTATCCAGCTCATCGCCGTACATCTTCTTGATGTTGGGGCCGTACTGCTCAATCAGGTCGGTGAGGTCGATCAGCGCCCCCGCCTCGATCAGGCTGCCTGCATCGCCCTTGGCGTAGATCATGTCCGGGAAGTTCTGCTCAGCGATCATCAGGGCCACCTTCTGATCCGTAGAGGACACGGGATAGTCGGTCTTGAGCTTTACGCCTGTGGCCTCAGTCAGGGCCTGGGCCACCGGGTCTGCCCAGGAGTCTTCCGTGGCATCCGCATTGTAAAAGGTCAGCTCTATCACTTCGCCGTTTCCGCTGCCTCCGCCCACGGCGCCGTCTTCGATGACGCCCGCATCCTCGGCCTGGGAGCCAGAGCCGCCGTCCCCGCCGTCAGAGGGGTTGCCG
>CAOOJO010000293.1 GCA_948496895.1 uncultured Acetatifactor sp.
GGTCGTGGTGGTCTTGCCCACACCGCCTTTACCTGAAGTGACGACAATGACTTTGGAGCCTTGCTCCCTGGAATGCTTTTCATCCATACTCTTGCCCTCCAATGAAAGATTTCGTCTGTCGTCCTCTAAACGCCTCTCAATTTCTATTGCATAGAAATTTCTATTGCATAGAAATGTCTATTGCGTAGAACTGTCTACTGCGAAGACATTCTACTACATAGACATGTCAGAAGCCGTTCAGCAGGTCTTTGGTAAGCGCTTCCATGATGACTCGGTCGTTTTTCACATATGCGATTTTCGGTCGTACCTTTGGTCTGATTCCCCACCTTGTCTGTTTTGTGCCTGACTTATATTTGAAATCGCCGATTCGGATCCTCTCCGGCGCCATTTCAAACGCTGCTATGAAAGCTCCCTCCAGCCCGTTTCCTCCCGCGTGGGCCTTTCCGTAGAGCCCTCCCAATATGATGATGTTCTTGGCGCTGATGATGCTGCTCCCCGGATAGACGTCCCCCAGCATGATGATGCTGTTCTCCGTCTCCAGCACTTCCCTGTCCTTCAAATCGCCCCGGAAGAACTGTCCCTCGGGCTTCTGGGCCATGGCCTTTTCCGTGCGCTCCAGCGCCTTCACGTAATTTTTGTTGACGGTATCGTCCTTCTCCACGATACAGGCGATGTTGATGTCGCTGTTGTCGCGGATTGTTTCCAGTATCCGGATTTCCTCCATGTCCGTCACGGAACGCCCCTCTATGGACAATGCCATGGTGACATTGCCAAAGAAATTCCTGGCATCGGAGAATTTATACCCTATCTGTGCTAAAAGATCCTCAAAGGGCATCTCTTCATTTAAGTACAGCGCTATCCCGTTGGGAAAGCTTTTGATGATGACCGCTTCTCTCATAATCTGCCATGCCCCCGTTCAATGCTCGTTGGTAATGCCGCCGTCCGGCTCGTCTGCCGTCCCGGTAATCAGCTCCTCCACCTCGGCCAGGCCGTAATAGTACTTCAGGATATCTCTGGAGGCCTGGGCCGCATGATCCGCGGAGTAGCCGAAGGGAATCCTGGTGACGATGCTGATCTCGGGCTGCTCATAGGGCGCGTAGCAGGCGAACAGCGCGTGGCTGGGCCGGTCCGTGGTCTGCTCCGCGGTACCGGTCTTACCGGCCACGTTCACCGCCAGATTGTCGAAATAGCTCCTGTTCTCCACCACCTGGCGCATTCCCAGATGGATGGCGTCCCAGTATTCTCCCGGCATCTCCACGGTATTGCGAAGCTGCGGCTGGGGCTCCTCCACCACATTGCCCTCCGAGTCCGTAATCCTGTCCAGCAAAGTCAGATTGTAGCAGGAGCCGCTGTTGGCCACTGTGGTCACATATCTGGCCAGGCCTGTCAGCGTATAGCTGTTGCTGCCCTGGCCGATGGAGGAACGCACCGGGTCTTCCGTGGACACCGTGGGGGAAGCCTCCGCTATCTCGATGCCCGACTTCTCCGTAAGCCCGAACTGCTCCGCGTATTTACGCAGCGTGTCCAGCCCCTCCGTCTCATTGTATGTGCCTGACCCCATGGAAAGCTGGTAGCCTACATTATAGAAATAACAGTCGCAGGAATCCCGGATGGCTGAGACAAGCGTCTCATCGCCGTGTCCATATCGGTTCCAGCAGCTTGGCGGCGGCTCGATTTCCGTAAAGATGCCCTTGCACTTGGAGATGCTGTCTATTTCCACCACGCCCTCCATGAGTCCTGCCGCTGACGACAGCATCTTGAAGGTAGAGCCGGGAGCCGCCGCGTACTGGGTGGCATAATTGTACTGCGGGTTGGATTTATCCGCGTTCAACTGGGCGTAATAGGCCGCGTCGATGGAGTTGGCCATCTTGTTGTTGTCATAGCCCGGATAGGATACGATGGCCAGGACATCGCCTGTATGCACGTCCGTGACCACGCAGGAGGCATTGCAGGGATCCAGCGCCAGCTGGGCGGGGGTGATGTCCAGGTGGTCTATCCGGTTCATCATGAACTGGTAGGCGCTCATCCGTCCCTCGAAGACCGCGCTCCTGTCGTCATCCGGTACGGGTATCCTCCCCTGCTCACAGAGAACCTGGCATACCTGGCTGCCGCTTATGGCATCGTTCAAAAGCATATACTTGAAGAACCGCTTCTGGAAATCCGTATTGTTCTCCACCATCACGACGATATAATCCAGAATCTCATCGTAGATCTCCGAGGAATCGGAATATTTGTCGTCCAGCTCCAGCTTGCTGACGTCGATCCAGTTCTGGGAGATACAGTATTTCAGGTATTCGCTCAGGCTGATGACCTCCTCCGTGGCCCATGCCACCTGGGTGGCGTCGTCCGATACCACCGCGTCCGCCATGATGACGCCGTTCCTGCGCAGGAGGGTCACGATATTGCTCTGGTAGACCTGATATTCCTTGGAGAGCTGGTTATAGGGGGTCAGTCCCTCCGTCAGCTCATAGCGAAGCTGATTGTAGGCGCTTTCCTTGTAGGCCAGATAGGCGGCGTAGACCGCCTTTTCCGTCTCCTGGGCATCCTCCTCGGCCATGGCCCTGATATCGATGACGGAATTGTCGAACATGGTGAAATACACATCATATATGGGAATCTTGATATCGCTGCTGTCCGCGTTCTTGGCGGGGACGTACTCCCTGGCGTTGATGATCTTGCTGGACACCAGGCCCGCCAGCTTCTGCTCCAGGATATGGTAGATGGCCTCCGTCAAATCCTTGTCGATTGTCAGGTACACATCCTGGCCTGCCTTGGCCTCCTTGCGCTCTTCAATGGAGATGACCTTGCCCATATTGTCCACGATGACCTTCTCATATCCCTTTTCCCCCTGGAGCGTGGTCTCCAGATAGGACTCTATGCCGCTCTTGCCCACCACGTCGTTCAGGCTGTACACATCGCTTCCCAGCCCCTGCTCTTCCATCTGCGCGTTCAGATCGGCCAGCTCCTCCGAGGAGATTTTCCCCGTATATCCCAGCACATGAGCGAAATATTCCGAATCCACATAGCGCCGCACCGTATCGGCCTCTATGGTGACGCCCGGCAGGGACTGGGAATTCTCCATGACGACAGCAACTGTCTTCTCATTGACATTGGTGGCCACCGTGGTGCCGATATATTTCCGGAAAGAGGTCAGGTTCATGGCATAGCGGATGGTAACTAACGTCAGCCATTCCTCCCTGCTGTATCCCTCTCCCGCCAGGAACTCGCTCTTGGTGTCCTCCGGATCGGCATAGCTTCCGATGGCGAAATTCCTGGGGCTGCTCAGGTACTCCATGATATCGTCCGCCGTGGCGGTGCGCTCCTCGTCCTTCAGATCGCCGATGTCCGGCTTGCCGTACACATCCGCCAGAAAGCGCAGAAGGCTGGTGCCCTCCACGGAATACTGGAATTCCCTGTCTTCGTTCAGGAATATCTTGAAATCCGTGATGCATTTGTCGCCGTTCTTCTCGATCATCTGAATCAGGCGGTAGATCGTGTCGTTGAGCCTGGCGTTCTTGAGCCGCCCGGACTCGAACACGTCCTCTATCTTCACGGAGTAGGCCAGCTCATTGTAGGCCAGCTCGTTGCCGTTCCTGTCATAGATTTTGCCTCTGGTGCTGGCGATGTCGCGGGTCTTCTCTATCTCCAGGACGAACTCCTCCAGGTACTCCTCCCCGTGGACGATCTGCAGGTCAAAGCAACGGTAGATCAGCACGCCGGCAAACAGACAGAATATCACAGTGAAGACTGTCAGCCTGCTGGTAATGATGCCGATCAATTTATCCTTGAACTCGTCAAACAAATTTCTGTGCTCTCTTTCTCTCATGATTCTCCAGCTTTTCGTTCATCTTCAGAACAGCCGGATACAAAAACAGGGTCACTACGATGGTATATAAGGCCTCCGGCAGGATGATGTGGATAAAATAATAGGCGAATTCAAACCTGCTGCGAAGCATAAAAGTCAAAATATAGCATATGATTCCATAGGACAGGTCGCTTACGACAATCAGCGCCAGCGGAAGCTTGATGTCCTCCGGGTAGAAAATCTTGCAGAACTTCCCGTTCAGATAGCCTATGTACATCAACAGCAGCGCGTAGAAGCCTAAGAAGCTGCCGAAAAAGACATCATTCAAAAGCCCGCAGAAAAAGCCGATTACAAGCCCTTCCCGCTCCCCCCGCATGAACCCGAAGGACGACGTCAATATAATCAACAGGTTGGGTATGATGCCCGCGAAGCTCAGGCTGTCGAAGACGCTGCACTGCAGGACAAAGCATACGATGATACATATTGTCACAGTTATTTTCCGAAGCATACGCACTCCCCCTGCGGCTGGCGGTCATTCCACAACAGTCTGCTTCCTGTCCGTAATGATCAGCACCTCCCCCAGATGCTCAAAGTCTACCGCAGGCACAATCTCCCCTGATTTGGTCAGGTTGTTGGCATCCTTGCTGATGGAGCTGATGTAGCCGATCAGGATGTTCGGCAG
>CAOOJO010000294.1 GCA_948496895.1 uncultured Acetatifactor sp.
GGGAGTGACCCTGGGCGGCACCGGCAAGGAGCACGGCAAGCGCCATCCCACCATTGGCAACAATGTGATGATCAGCGCGGGGGCGAAGGTTCTGGGATCCTTTACCATCGGGGACAATTCCAAGATAGGCGCGGGGAGTGTGGTCCTGAGCGAGGTGCCCCCCTGTTCCACGGTGGTGGGCGTGCCGGGACGGGTGGTGAAGCGGGGCAATATGGCCCTGCCCCAGGAGACCCTGAACCAGACCGATCTGCCGGATCCGATTAAGGAGGACATCGCGAACTTGCAGCATGCCAACTCGGAGATGGTGAACCGCATCCTGGAGCTGGAGCAGCAGATAAAGGAGCTGAGGGGAAAGCCCATTGGATAGATACGATTTGGAGCCTGCCCCAGGGCGGGCGGAGAGGAGAAAAATGGAGAACAGGTTAAGAATCTACAACACGCTCACCAGAAAGGTGGAGCAGTTCATTCCCAATGAGGAGGGAAAGGTGGCCATGTATACCTGCGGCCCCACCGTGTACCATTTTGCCCACATCGGGAACCTGAGAAGCTATATCATGGAGGATCTGCTGGAGAAGACTTTACGGTATATGGGCTATGACGTGAAGCGGGTCATGAACATCACGGACGTGGGGCATCTGTCCAGCGACGCGGACACCGGCGAGGACAAGATGCTCAAGGGCGCGAAGCGGGAGCACAAGACGGTGATGGAGATTGCGAAGTTCTACACGGATGCTTTTTTCGCCGACTGCGCAGACCTGAACATCAAGACCCCGGACGTGGTGGAGCCTGCCACGAACTGCATTTCTGAGTTCATCCGGATGATAGAGGGGCTCATGGAGAAGGGCTACGCCTATGAGAGCGGCGGGAACATCTATTTTGACACCTCCAAACTGAAAGAGTATTATGTGCTCTCCAACCACAGCGAGGAGGAGTTGCTGGTGGGCGTGCGGGACGACGTGGACGAGGATGGGAACAAGAGGAACAAGACGGATTTCGTGCTTTGGTTCACCAAGTCCAAGTTCGAGGATCAGGAGCTGAAGTGGGAGAGCCCCTGGGGGCTGGGGTATCCCGGTTGGCACATCGAGTGCTCCTGCATCTCCGTGAAGCATCTGGGCGAGTACATGGACATCCACTGCGGCGGCGTGGACAATATCTTCCCTCATCACACCAACGAGATTGCCCAGAGCGAGGCCTATCTGGGGCATAAATGGTGCAATTACTGGTTCCATGTGCACCATCTCAACGATAAGGCGGGCAAGATGAGCAAGTCCAAAGGGGAGTTCCTCACCGTGTCCCTGCTGAAGGAAAAAGGGTACGACCCCAGGGTGTACCGCCTGTACTGCCTCCAGTCCCATTACCGCAAGCCCCTGGAATTCTCCTTTGAGGCCCTGGACAATGCAGGCGCGGCATTTGAGAAGCTGACCAAGCGCATCGGGAGCCTCTCGAAGGACGGGGGCGCGGTGGAGCCGGAGAAGTTCGATGCATGGAAGGCCCGCTTCCAGGCAGTGCTCTGCGATGACCTGAATTCTTCCATGGCGCTGACGGTGCTCTACGACATGCTGAAGGAGGATATGTCCGATGCCACCAAATATGCCCTTGCGGAGGATTTCGACAAGGTGCTGTCCCTGGATTTGACCACGGCCTATGCGCAAAGGCAGGCCGGGAACGGGGTGGACGCGGAGCTGGAGGCCTATGTCCTGGAGAGAATCGAGGAGCGCAAGGCCGCGAAGAAAGCCAGGGATTTTGCCAGGGCAGATGAAATCCGGGGGGAGCTTTTGGAGAAGGGGATTGTCCTGGAGGACACACGAGAGGGCGTGAAATGGAAGAAGGCATGAAAGAGGAGCATATAAAGGCGTCCTGTCTGGGAGCAGATTCCTCCGGCCAGGAGTCAAAGGAAAGCATGCCGGAAACAGGCTCTTCTGCCGAAGAACCAAAGGAAAACCCTTCAGAGACAGGCTCTCCCGGCATAGATGCGCGCAAATGCAAAAAGACGTCGGAGGGAGCCCGGGCCAGCGGGACTTGTCCGCAAAACCTTCTGGAGACGATAATGGATACATTCCCGGGAAAACGCCAGGACATCCGTTCCTACTCCGCATTGTCCCTGGCCTATATCGGGGACGTGGTGTACGACCTGATCATCCGCACGGTAGTGGTGTCCCGGGCAAACCGCCCCGTGAACGATCTGCACCGGATTACGGTGGGGTACGTCAGCGCCGGGGCCCAGTCCAAAATCGTGCAGGCTCTGACGGGCAGTCTCACGGAAGAGGAGGCGGCGGTGTACCGTCGAGGGAAAAATTCAAAACCGCACACCACCGCCAAGAACGCCAGTGTGGCGGATTATCTTAGGGCCACCGGCTTCGAGGCGGTACTGGGGTACCTTTACCTGAAAGGGGACATGGAACGGGCGCTGCACCTGGTCAAGGAGGGCATTGCCCTGGCTGGGCTGAATATATGAGCCTGAGAGGGACAGGCTGGCACAAGTGATAGGGCGCCAAAGCGCGCAGAGAGGTATAGACATGAGATATGAGGAATTTACCATAGAGGGAAGGAACGCGGTGAAGGAAGCGTTCCGCTCCGGCAAGGTCATAGACAAGCTCTATGTCCAGGACGGCTGCCAGGACGGGCCGGTGGTGGCAATCAAGAAAGAGGCGAAAAAGCATGATACCATCATACGGTATGTGACCAGGGAACGGCTGGATCAGATGTCCGGCACGGGAAAGCACCAGGGTGTCATCGCCATGGCCGCGGCCTACGAGTACGCCACGGTGCAGGACATCCTCCAGGCGGCGAAGGCGAAGCAGGAGCCGCCCTTTGTCATCCTGCTGGACAATATCGAGGATCCCCACAACCTGGGCGCGATCATCCGCACGGCCAACCTGGCGGGGGCCCACGGGGTCATCATCCCCAAGAACCGTGCCGTGGGGCTGACGGCAGGGGTGGCCAGGGCCTCCGCAGGGGCGCTGAACTACACCCCCGTAGCCAAAGTCACCAACCTGGCCAAGACCATCGAGGAGCTGAAGAAGCAGGGCCTGTGGTTCGTCTGTGCGGATATGGGCGGCACCTCCATGTATGAGCTGGACATGAAGGGGCCCATCGGACTGGTCATCGGAAGCGAGGGCGAGGGCGTAGGGCGGCTGGTGAAGGAGAAGTGCGACATGGTGGCGGCCATCCCCATGAAGGGGGACATCGACTCCCTGAACGCCTCGGTGGCCGCCGGCGTGCTGGCCTATGAGATCCTGCGCCAGCGGAGCGCCCTGTAGGAGCGGTTTTTCAGAGCGGCGCTTTTTGCTTCGGCGTGCCGGGGAGGATTCGGGGACATGGGTGAGCGTTATGAGAATTACAGGCAGCATGGCGACGGGGAGCTGATCGACCGGCTGCGCCGGGGGGAGACTCCCATCATGGACTATATCTGTGACAAATACAAGAACCTGGTGCGCAGCAAGGCGAAATCCATGTTCATCCTGGGCGCGGACAGCGAGGATCTGATTCAGGAGGGCATGATAGGGCTGTTCAAGGCAGTGCGGGACTATGACATGGGCCGGGATGCCAGCTTCAGCACCTTTGCGGAGCTGTGCATCAACCGCCAGATGTATACGGCGGTGCAGGCCTCCAAGCGGAAGAAGCATGTGCCGCTGAACACCTATGTGCCACTGGACGGGGAGGCGGCCGGGGACGACAGGGAGGGCCCGCGGCTGGCAGAGCTCCTGGCGGACACCACCAAGCTGAACCCGGAGGAGATGTTCCTGGACAAGGAGCGGGTGGCCTATCTGGAGAAGGCCATCGAGGAGGAGCTGAGCGAATTCGAGAAGCAGGTGCTGGACCTGTATATGACAGGCATGAGCTACAGCCAGATCGCCAGGGTGCTGGGGCGTGACGAGAAGTCCACGGACAATGCGCTGCAGAGATTAAAGGCTAAGATACGGAAAATGTTATAAAGAACGGAGACTGCCGGCAGGTGGTCTCTTTTTCTGTGGAAAAAACCGTCTCATCCTGCCATGCGCCGTATCCACTCCGTGATAGCCGGGAAAAGATCCGGGATCAGCAGTCATTCAAAGGCCGGACTTGATAAGATGATATTCAGATGGTATGATAAGGCAGATAAAGTTAAAAATGCGCTTACAAGATTAATCCCGGACCTGCACCAAACGCGAAGCCCGGGATTAAAGGAGTCGGCCGAAGCCGCTTTCCAAAAAAGGGGAGGATAAGGTCCCGCTTTCTGCGGAACCTAAGTATTACTTTTTCTCTTTTGTATCATCAAAGGAGGGGGTTCCTTGACATTTATTATTGTTGCACGAAATGAACAGATTATACCCGGAAATAAATTTTTTTTTGAAAAATTTTTTTGTTGTGTTCGGAGATAATCTGTTATATACTGGTAAGAGCGGGTATTATTTTCACACCGCGGAAAATACAGCCGGCGAGAAGAGGACCGGCAGGATTTGAAAAGGTGGTAGAGTATGGCATTATTGGAAAAATGGAGA
>CAOOJO010000295.1 GCA_948496895.1 uncultured Acetatifactor sp.
CCAGCTCCATCCATGAGGTGCTGCTTCTCCCGGCTACATATACGCGCATGTCCGCAAATGAGCTCAAGCAGATGATAATGGACGTGAACAGCACGCAGGTAGCACCGGAAGAAGTGCTTTCTGACACACTGTATTATTATGATGCCAAGCAGGAGCAGGTCAGGCAGATTTTCTGAAGGGCGTTGCCCCCAGGCTATGGCCTGGGGGCGGCAGAGGGCTAAAAGAAGGAGGAACAGATAGATGAATAAAGTGATGCTCATGGGACGCCTGACGCGCGACCCTGTTATCCGCCATGCCGGGAGTGGAACTAAGGTAGCAAGCTACAATCTGGCTGTAGGGCGTACATATAAGAGTACGGATGGGACGACTGCGGACTTCCCCCGATGCGTATGTGTCTTCCCCAAAGCGGCTGAATTTGCGGAGAAGCATCTCTGCAAGGGGCTCAAGGTCATCGTGACGGGCAGAATCCAGACCGGGAGCTACACCAATAAGGACGGCCAGAAGGTCTACACCACGGACGTAATCGTGGAGAGCCAGGAATTTGCTGAGAGCAGGTCAAAGTCCGCAGCATCTAAAGGCAGCAGCGGGCTTGAAACGGACAAGGACGGCTACCTGGTGGTGCCGGACAGCATCGACGACGAGCTGCCGTTTGCGTGAAACTGTACATAAGGAAAGGAGACAGAGATTATGAAAGAGGAAATGAAGATGATTGCGGCGGAGAAGCTGCACCCGAACCCGGATAATCCCAGGCGGAACCTGGGTGGCCTCACTGAGCTTGCGGACTCCATCAGGGCAAAGGGGGTTCTACAGAACCTGGCTGTAGTCCCTCTGGAGGACAAGCCTGGCGAGTATACCATCATCATGGGGCATCGCCGCCATGCCGCGGCAGTCCAGGCAGGCCTGAAAGAACTGCCCTGCCGTGTGATGGAAAAGCTGGAGCGCTCCGACCAGGTGGCGGCCATGCTGGCGGAGAACCTGCACCGCAGTAATCTCACTCCCTACGAGGAGGGGCAGGGGTTCCAGCTGATGCTGGACCTGGGCGAGACGGAGGCGACCATCTGCGAGAAGACCGGCTTCGGCAAGACGACGGTAAGGCACCGTGTCAATATCTCGAAGCTCGACCAGGAAAAATTGAAGGTACGGCAGGATGACCCGTCCTTCCAGCTCTCGCTGACCGACCTGGTGGCGCTGGAGAAGGTGCCGGATATCAGCAGGCGCAACGAAATCCTGGAGAAAGCGGAGGACAGCCGCGACCTGGCCTATAAGGCCCAGTGCGCCGCTAACGAAATCAAGAGGGAAGCGAACCTCGCCAGGGCCATCCCCATACTGGAGAAGGCAGGCGTGAAGCCTCTGCCGGAAAAAGCGCAGACGGAAATCTACAATTCCTCCAAATGGCAGACCGTGGAGACAATCGACCTGGAGGCCGACCTGCCGGAAAGCTACCAGCCAAAGCAGGCCGGTGAGCTCTACCACTATAAGGATTATCGGGAAATCAGAATCCTCAGACGGGCAGAAAAGCAGAAGGCTGCCCAGAAGCCGAAGACAGAAGCTGAAAAGAAGAAACAGGAGCAGGAGAACCTGCAGAAGAAGAACCGGAAGCTGCTCCTGGAAGCGGCAAAGGAGGCCGATGCCCTGCGCCGGGACTTCATCCTGGGCATCATTAGCGGCAAGATACCCAGGATTAAGGGAGACGAACTGGCGAAGGCCCAGGAGGCATTGTGGCGCGTCCTTTATGATAATTGTGCCTGTGTGTCCCGGACAGGCTGCATCGCGTTCCGTGGCGGCAAGGATGACATCTATTCCATGTCTGTGGAGGAGCGGGAGGAAGCCGGAAAGTGGGCCGACAAGCTGGGGATGGTGGACCAGATGCTTATCACAGCCAGCAATGCATGCAGCTGCAAGGGACTGGTGGACAGCAACGGCGAGTACAATACCAGGGCTGCCGAGAAGGTGAAGAAGCTGTACATGGCCCTGCGTTTCTTTGGTCTGCGCATGGACAAAGACACGAAGCTGATTCTTGACGGCAGGCATGAACTGTATTATGTCAAGCCGACCCTTGTGGAGAAGCCTGTAGTGATTGAGGACAAGGCGGCTAAAGACAAGGAAAAAGCGAAGACAGGAAGCAGGACTGCTACGAAGTCTGGCACCAAGGGCGAGACTGCCAGAAAGACGGATGGAACCAAAGCGGAACCTGTCAAAGGGCCAAAAGCCAAGGCTTCTGTGGCCAAGACAGAAACTGCCAAGGAGCCTACTGCCCAGACTCTGGTGGCGAAGACAGAGCCGCCCAAAGAAGCTGCCGCTCAGGCTCCTGTGTCAAAGGCCGGGTCCGCCAAAGAGCCTGTGGCCAAGACTCCCGCGGTTAAGGCTGAACCTGCCAGAAAGCCTACGGCCAAGATTCCAGCAGCGAAGACAGGGCCTGCCAAAGATTCTTCGGCCAAGGCTCCAGATGTAAAGGCAGAATCCAACAAGGAGCCTGCGGCCAAGACGGAACCTGCCGAGGAACCTGTAGCCAGGACAATGCCAGCGGCAGAGATGGCGCATGGAAGCGGGCCGAAACCTGAACCTGCGACACCGGCAGGAGCCAGTCCTGACGCAGGCCCGGGCAAGGATGGGCTGCAGCCGGCATCAGCGACCGGGACACAGGCGGCGTAGACACAGGAAAGACGGAGGGGTTTCGGCGGTTGTGCTGGGGCCTCCCCTTATAATATGGAGGGCAGGACAATGCGGGAATACACGATAGAAGACTTTGAATTCGAGTCCATTTCAGAAAAATCTTATGGGCATTGGGAGCAGAGCTGGAAGGACCCGGCAAAGGGGATGTTCGCTGTCAACTACTGCTCCATCCTGACTGCCCTGATACAGGTGGCGGGACGGATATGCAGGCGGTATGCCAGTGATTTGTTCATCGATTGGATGTCTATAAACAAAAAGCTCCAGGATAAGTCGTATAACGGCGGGAAATACCTGTTTGGGTTCCGGGAAGACGGGGTTGACCATGCGCCATATGTCCTCTCGCGTCTCAACAGCTCGGGCTTCCTGTATTCCAGGTCTGTCATAAAGGAGATGTACATGCTTGAAATCAAGGTGGAGCATAACGAGGAATACCCAGATGATATCGACATCTACATGTATTTGGGAAAGGCGCGCCTGATGGAGGATGCAGGGATGCTGGACAGACGGGCGGCATAGACACAGCAAAGATGGAGGGGTTCCGGCGATTGTACCGGGGCCTCTTCTGATTATGAGGAGACACGGCCATGGAACGATATACGATAGATGATTTCGGGTTCGAATCAATAATAGAAGAATCACACGGCCACTGGGAGAGCAGGCAGAGAGGTCTGAAAAAAGGATGGTTCGTAGTCAACAGCTCCTCCATCTTCACGCAGCTCATCCGGGTTGCAGGGAGGATATGCGGGATGCACGCAGATGACCTGTTCATCTGCTGGAAGCCCATTGATACTGCGCTTCGTGACATGTCCTACCATGGCGGGAAGTATCTGTTCGGTTTCCGCGAGGACGGGGTTGACAACGCGGATTATGTCCTGGGGCGTCTCAACAGTTCTGGGCGGGAGTGGTCAGAGACAAGGGTGAAGGAGCTCTATCTGCTGGAGATACAAGTGAGCCGGGCGAAGGAGCAGCCGGACGATATGGAAATCTGCATGTACTTTGGGCGTGCGCATCTTTTGGAAGACATGGACGGCCAGGAGGCACGGTACAGGGAGCAGGGGACGCCGGTTCCCGGCCTTCCCCGACTGAAAGGAGAAAGGCATGAAAGACTGGTGTGCAGGAGCGGATGACGTGCAGGGACTTAGGAGCCGATACCGGGAGCTGCTGAAAAAGTATCATCCGGATAATGGCGGAGATGTGCGCACCATGCAGGAGATAAATGCAGAGTATGACCGCATCTCCGCTGAGATGAGCCGGAGCAGGCACGCAGGGGAACCATCAAACGAGAAGGAGCAGAAGGACTTTGAGGCGGACGTGGCCTGCCGCGAGATACTGGAAGCCATCATCGGGTTTGACATCCAGATAGAGATTATCGGTACATGGATATGGTGCTTTGGATGCAAGGCCGTTAAGGACGCGCTGAAGCAGTTGGGCTTCAAATATGCACCGAAAAAGAAAGCCTGGACATGGCATTACGGCGAGTACAGGCGCTTCCACCGGGGCGAGACGCCGCTGGATGAGATACGGGCAAAGTATGGGAGCCGGACGGTGAGCCGCCAGGGAAACCAGAAATATGCGATAGATTAGGAAAGGAGAAGACTGTTATGTGTGCAATGGACAACCAGCCGGTTGACGGCTATTCAGGCCCCTGCGGGAGCTGCCCGGACTACCTGTCCGTATGCTCCCCGGTAATCTATGGCGGCTTCCTCGCCGGGGCAGAATGTGATTTGACCGCATGCGAGTGCTGTCCGCTCATAGACTGCCCGGAAAGAGACGGGGGAAAAGGGCTGCATGCGGCGGACTG
>CAOOJO010000296.1 GCA_948496895.1 uncultured Acetatifactor sp.
GATGGTATTCTGTCCATTTTTCAACATTGTTTCGGCAATCCCGATGATCTGCTCCGGCGTCTTCCCCGCGCCATAGATTATCTCAGCCGTTCCCTGCCGCAGCTTTCTGTGCATGTCCACTTTGGCATAGCCGATATCCTCGAAGGGCTTCATCTTCAGCTTCAGGAGGGCCTCCTCGATGGATACGGTTCCATCGCTGACCCCCTCCAACAGTTTTCTGATGTCTGTATTCATCCTCTCACCTCCAGGTCAAGAGACACTGATTTATAGTATTCCTTTAGCTTATCCAGCACCGCTTTTCGATGCCTGAACAGCAGCTCCCACTGCCCTTCCGGCAGCTGCAGCTTCGCGGCGCCGTCCTGGGAGCGGACACGGAAATCCCTGAAACCCAGGGAGAACAGGAAGGCCTCTGAGGCTTCCGTTGCCGCCAGCTTCCCGGAAGTGATCTCCTCTCCGGCAGGTATCCTTGTGGCAAGGCAGGCATAGGCGGGCTTGTCCCAGGTGAACAGCCCGGCCTCCCTGGAAAGCTGTCGTATCTGCGCCTTCGACAGACCACATTCCCGCAGCGGAGAGCGAACCGACAGTTCTGCCAGGGCCCGCATCCCCGGGCGGTCGCTGACATCATCGGAGGCGTTCGTCCCGTCCAGCAGAACAGAGTATCCGTCCGCTTCCGCCGCTTCCATAACGGCCCCAAATATGGCTCTTTTGCAGTGGTAGCAGCGGTCAGCGGGGTTTTCCTTCACACATGGGACAGAAAGGATGTCCATATCAAGGATTTTCAGCTCCGCGCCAAGCTCACCGGACAGGCGCAGGGCATCGTCCAGCTCGAACCCTGGCTGAAACGCTGATTTGACATAGTACGCCCGCACGTCCGCCGCGTATTGCTTTGCCGCGTACAGGAGGTATGCCGAGTCTGCCCCGCCGGAGAAAGCAAGCGCCACTTTGGGATATCGTCCGAAAAACTCCTTTAAGCTCATATCATCACCTCCCGGGTCGAAAATCGAGTAGAGGACTGCCCTTCTTGGCTACCCGCCGGGCGGTTTCCCAAATATATGTGCATGTCCGTTTGTATGACCGAAATCCCAGCCTGGTCTGCAGGAGGATGCCCAGTCGTCAAATCCTGCCCAGCTCAGAGATAACGTCCCGAATCAGCTTGCCTATGTTCAGATCGCCGACACCCACCACAATATTATCGCAATGGTTGATAGGAATCAATATGCGCCTGGCACTGCTCTGGGCGACCGCCTTTGCCATAAGCGGTGTTATCTCCCCCAGCAGCGCATCGGCTATCACGATGCCGATGGGGCCGATAATGACATCCGCCCTCCGGCTGTTCACGACAACGGCATTCTCCCCTGTAGCGGCGTTATCAGCCCCGGCCTTCAGCATGGCGGAGGTAGCCGTCGCATTCGTTCCCACTGCCGTGACACTGGCATCCGGGATATTTTCCTTGATTGCGGAGACAAGCTGCCTGCCGATTCCGCCGCCCTGGGCGTCTATGACTAAAATGTTCATTTTCATTCTCTCTCAGTTTATTCTGTCGGCATGCTCAATGGTTCTACTGCCTGGCTTCTATTATATGGGGTTTCACGTTTTTATGCAAGGGCTGTACTGCCAAATTTTATGAGGCAAATTTTATGAGACAGCATACAAAGCTCCCGCAGAGACAACTATTGAGCGACAGCGGTTGCGCCTCCGCCAGAAATGAATTATAATTTATATAATCTTTCTACTATTGACACAGGATGACTACAGCATGAAAATTTACCGCTTAATCGGCATCATCACCACCCTGCAACAGAAAAAGACCGTCACCGCCCCCTACCTGGCCGAGAAGTTCGAGGTGTCCCGCCGCACCATCAGCCGGGACATCGAGGACATCTGCAAGGCAGGCATCCCCCTGGTCACCGCCCAGGGCGCGGGGGGCGGCATCTCCATCATGGAAGGCTTCTCCCTGGACACCACCGTCTTCACCGAACAGGAGCTGGCGGCCATCTTCACGGGGCTGAAGTCCCTGGACAGCGTCTCCCGCTGTGCCACCACAGAAGCCCTGGCGCAGAAAATCGGCGGCTCCCCTTCCGCCTGGCTCACCGACCATATGGCAATCGACCTGGCCTCCCACTATAAGGATGACCTGGCCTCCAAGCTGGAGCTGATCAAGTCCGCCATCGGGGCATCCAGGTGCATCTCTTTCCATTATTATTATGAAAAAGGGGAAGCGGACAAGCTCATAGAACCCTGCCAGATTGTGTTCAAATGGTCTGACTGGTATGTCTTCGGCTTCTGCAGGCAGCGCCAGGACTTCCGCTTGTATAAGCTACGCCGCCTGTGGAGCCTGGAGGTCACAGAGGAGCCTTTCGCTCCCAGGGATGTGCCGGAGGAGAAAAGGCGCTTCGGCTCCCATATGACAGATGACTACATAGTCACCGCCATCTATGACCCCTGCGTAAAATACCGCCTGGTGGAGGAGTACGGGCCGGACTGCTTTACCGAGCAGGAGGACGGCGGACTTTATACGCAGTGGGGCTTCACCACCAAAGAGCGGGCCGTGGAATGGTTCCTGGGCTTCGGCCACAGGGTGAAAGTCCTGGGACCGCCGGAGATGGTGGAGCGGATGAAAGCGGCTTTGGAGGCTGCCCGGAACCTGTATGGGACCTAGCCACGGATTCGTCCGGGATACCAGACATAGAAAAATCTCCTGAAAGCAGTGCGGGTTCGAGGAACATGACATACTGTTGGCATGTTCGGAGTGCTATGGTAAAGGTGAAGGCTGGTTCCTGCCGACAGCAGGAGTCCGGTCACCGCCCCTGCAGGAAGCCATCTTGCCTCGGGGCGGAAAACCGATTCGACAAAGGAGGAACAAAAGATGGTTGATTCAAGATGCGGGCTGCACTGCACCGGATGCGAATACAGGGAACCCTGCAATTGCGGCGGCTGTATCGAGACGGACGGGCATCCTTTCCACGGCGAATGCCCTGTAGCTGCCTGCTGCCAGGAGAAAGGCTTCCTGCACTGCGGCCAGTGCCCGGATATCCCCTGCGACCTGCTGACCGGATATTCCTGCGACCCGGAACATGGCGATACGCCCCATGGCGCCCGGATTGAGCAATGCAAAATGTGGCACAGCAACGGGGAGACAGCCACGATAATCAAGGCTGATGCCTGAGGACAGCCCTGCGGATGGCGGACAAAGCCAGCCGGCGGCAAAATTATGGATGGCACTGGCAAAGGGAAAACAGAATAAGACAGCAAAAGGGGTAGAAACATGGACGAAAAAATACGCTCACTGCGCATGGAGCGGCAGTGCCTCCTGAAGAAAGCTGACGAAACTGAATACATAGCCCTGTACCGGGATACCCAGCCCGGGCAGAACGTATACTGGCACGGTTTCGGGGAGCCGCCGGTGCTCTCTTTCCGCGCCGACTTCGATGACAAGGAATTCAACCGGCGCCGCCAGATGGAGCGCAGGCTGGTAAAGGGGCGGTTCGCCGGAGGGAACCTGGGGTGGATTATGTCCGAGGACATGGAGCTGTTCGCCTCCCTCTACCGCAAGCCCCTGGCCAGGCCTACCCTGGAGCAGACCGAACTCCTCACCCTCATCGAGAACGCAGGGCCTTTCAACATCCAGCAGCTAAAGGAGGAGACCGGGCTCCTGGTGAAACAGATTACCCCCATCCTCCACAGACTGCAGGAGGCCTTTCTGATTTATGAGGACCAGTATGACGGGGAGTGGGACAGGGGATGGTATCGGTTTGCGGAGATATTCCCTGATGTGGATACGGAGCGGTATACCAAGGTAGAGGCCCTGAAAATCCTGCTGCAGCGGTTCGCCTACCGGATGGTGTGGTTTGATGTGGCCATGGCAAAGGCCTTTTACCGCGTACCCGAAAAGGAAATCCGAAAGGCCGTGGAGGAGTTGACGGCGGAGGATGTCCTGGTTCCCTGGGAATCCGGCTATGTACAAAAAAGCGATATAGCCCTTTTGCAGGACTATGTGCCAAAAGACACACGCTCCGTCTACGCCCTCCACCGCAACGACTTCCTCTACAGGGCCCAGGAGCCTGTGCTGAAACAGATGGTCAAAGACCGGACCGCAGGGCTGCCCTACGACTGCGAACCCCTGCAATACCTGCTCATTGACGGCCAGTTCCACGGCGCGTCGGTGGGCCACTTCCGTTATGGCCCCTATGACCTGAACGATATCGTCTGCGACCTGCCGGAGGCAGAAAGCCGCAGGGAAGAACTCCTGGAGGCCCTCCTGGCCGTCAATCCCGGCGGGGAGTTCAAGCGGTTTCTGGGGATAGAGATTTGAGGTGGTAATTGCCAGGATGGCTTGTATCTGCAAATTTAAAAAATTTCCTGTTGCATTTTTCATGATTTGTGCTATACTTAAATGCATGGGGCATTAGCGCAGTTGGGAGCGCGCAACATTCGCATTGTTGAGGCCGTGGGTT
>CAOOJO010000297.1 GCA_948496895.1 uncultured Acetatifactor sp.
AGCCCTGGATGGCATGTCCTATAAGCTTGTAAGGTAGGTGAGGAAGCTTGAAGATAAACAAAAACAAAGAAACGCGGCAGGCAGAGCCGAAAGCGCCGGCGAAGAGGCGTCTGTCGCTGAAGCAGAGGGAAGGCATGATGGGATACCTCTTCGTGCTGCCCTGGATTGCGGGGGTGCTCATCTTCGTCCTGCGTCCACTGGCCCAATCCTTCCATTTCGCGCTGAGTCAGGTGAAGATGACGCCCAAGGGGCGGGAGATCACCTTTATCGGGATCCAGAACTTCACCCAGATCCTCCAGGAGGACGAGACCTTCCCCACGGAGCTGGCGGCCTATCTGGTGAAGACCGTCATGGCCACTCCCATCATCGTGGTGTTCGCCCTGATCATAGCGCTGCTGCTGAACTCCAGGATCCGGGGGAAGGGGTTCTTCCGGCTGATATTCTTCCTTCCTGTGATCATCGCCAGCGGCCCGGTGATGAGCCAGCTCATGTCCCAGGGGGCGGGCTCCATTCCGGCCATGAACACCTCGACAATCCAGTCGCTGATCGGCTTCCTGCCGGGATTCCTGGTGGACGCCATCATGGGGCTGTTCGAGAACATCGTCATGTACCTGTGGTATTCCGGCGTGCAGATCCTGATCTTCCTGGCGGCGGTGCAGAAGATAGACACCTCCCTCTACGAGGCGGCCAAGATGGACGGCGGCTCCACCTGGGAGTGCTTCTGGAAGATCACGCTGCCCACCATCAAGCCCATGACGCTGCTGAACGTGGTGTACACCATCGTATACCTGTCCAACAATGAGCAGAACAGCATCATCGAGACCATCCGCAACGCCATGTTCGGCACCACAGGCAGCAAGGGCTACGGCTACGCCTCCGCCATGGCATGGCTCTACGCGGTGATCGTGACGGTATTGGTGCTGGCGTTCGCGGCGGCCCTGGCTTTGAAGAAGGACGTCTACGCCAAGAAGACCAAGCTCTATAAAAAGGAGCAGAAGAAGCAGGAGAGACTGATCAAGAGAATCGAGAGAAGGGGGGAGCAATATGAAAAGCAGAAAGCAAGACGCGCAGCGAAATCAGCAAAGGCCGTCCGGTAGCGTGAAGACTGCGTCAGCCCCGAGGAGGAAGATAGACAGATATGCCATGAAAAAATGGTTCTTCGGCTCCAAGGACACCCAGGGCGTGGGCAAGGTGGCCGCGATCTACGGGCTGCTGATCTGCATCGGCTTCGTGTACCTGTATCCTTTGCTGTACATGATCGCAAAGAGCCTGATGCAGCGCGCCGATTTGCTGGACAGCTCCGTGAACTGGATTCCCAGCACCCTGTATATAAAGAACTACATAGACGCCTTCACCAGCATGGATTTCGTGAGGACGCTGTGGCAGTCGGTGGTGATCGCCGGGCTGCCCACCCTGCTGAACATGGTGATGTGCGCCATCATCGGCTACGGCTTCGCGCGGTATGAATTCCCGCTGAAGAAGGTGATGCTGGGCATCCTGATATTTTCCTTCATCATACCGCCCCAGATCACCATGATGCCTAACTACCTGCTGTACAATGACCTGAAGATACTGGATTCCATCAAGGCGTTCCTGCTGCCCGCATTCCTGGGGCAGGGGATTAAGGCCCAGCTGTACATCCTGATATTCTTCCAGTTCTTCCGCCAGATACCTCAGGCCCTGATTGAGGCGGCGAAGATCGACGGCTGCGGGCATTTCAAGACCTTCGTCAAGATTGCGGTGCCCTCCGCGGCCCCGGCCATTTTGGTGGTGTTCCTGTTCTCGCTGGTGTGGTACTGGAACGAGTCCTACCTGACCCAGCTGTATGTGTGCGGCGTGCTGGGGGACAGCTACTGGAACACGCTGATGGTGGCGCTGAAGGGCTTCAACGACAGCTACACCCAGGCCGGAGGCTCCGTCACCGGAGAGGCCATGGGAAGCCTGAACGAGGGCATCAAGATGGCGGCTACCATGCTTTCCATCCTGCCCGTGCTGCTGCTCTACTTCGTGCTGCAGAAGCAGTTCGTGGAGAGCGTTGACCGGACTGGTATTACAGGAGAGTAATCTTTTGGCTGGTTTCTTCCTGCCCCCTTTAAGGGGGTGGGTGAACATAATTTTTCAAATTTTCAAAAGGAGGATTTCTAGATGAGAAAGAAGATTGTGAGCGCACTTCTGTGCGCGGCGATGGCAGTCTCCATGTTGGCGGGCTGCGGCGGGAATTCGGGCGGTTCCACGGGCGGTTCCGGGGACGGCGGCAATGAGAGCGGCGCGGCGTCTGAGGAAGGCGGCGCAGGCGAGGATGCCGGAGCGGGCGCTGAGGACGGCGCAGGGGCTGAGGACGCGGGGAGCGCGGCCAGCGCGCTGCCGGAGATGACCACGGATGAGATCACCCTGACCTATATGAACTTCGACAATGAGGTGCTGACCAAGCATCTGGCAGAGAAGTTCACGGAGAAATATCCCAACATCAAGGTGGAGATTATCTATGTGCCGGCGGGGGCCGAGTACAACGATACCCTGCTGAACCTGGTGAACACCGGGAAGACCCCGGACTGCTTCATGATTCTGGGCAACTGCGACTTCGCCCTGTCCAACAGCCTGCTGGGCGACATGACCGAGTACTGGGAGAACGACCCGGAGAACGACAATATCCTGCCCTCCATCAACGGCGCGAAGCTGGGCTACTACGGCACGGACCAGAAGCTGTCCACGCCTATGAAGTTCTTCCCTGACGCAATCTACGCGGACATGGCCGTGTTCGAGAAGCTGAACGTGGCAATGCCGCCCACCAACTGGACCTGGGATCAGATGATCCAGGCCTTCAAGGATGTGACCTCCCCGGACGAGGGCATCTACGGCTTCAACCAGTTCCACTCCATCGTCACCTATTATCCCGTGGCCGCCGACCCCAACTGCATCGGCGAGTTCGGCTGGAACGGCAAGGAGTTCGACCTGACCAACTGGGCGGTGGGCGTGAACGCCTTAGGCGACCTGATGAAGGGCAAGTACCGCGCGCCCCTCACCGAGGAGGAGATCGTGGCATGGCTGGGCTCCAATGAGTGGGCAGGCGCATCGGGCAAGATCGGCTTCCAGATCGACGCTTTCTGGACCTACCTGAACCTGTTCGACACCGACGACTGGAGGAACAAGGGCATCGAGTTCGTCCCTTATGCCACCCCTTCCGTGGAGGGCACCAACGCCAAGTATAAGTTCGGCGTCCTGGACTTCGGCGGCATCTCCTCCGGCACGGAGCATCCCAGAGAGGCTTATGAGCTGCTGAAGTTCATGGGCTGGGGCCTGGACGGCTGGAAGGAGAAGATGGAGGCTTACAAGACCCTGACGGATCCTGCCGTGGACGATACGCCCATCTGGAAGCAGTCCATGCCCGCCCCTCTGACCATGGACGAGGCCATCTGGACGGATTACCAGACCAGCTTCTTCCCCTCTCTGAAGAAGGCGGAGAAGGATGAAAAGGACGAGAAGTACGGCCAGTATTTCGATGACTTCTTCGACCAGGTCAAGCAGGGCGTGATTCCCTTCGGCGACTGCCAGATTCCCGGATTCGCGGGCTTCGTAGGCGCTGACGGCCCTTACGCAGGCGTGGAGGATTCCGTGTTCAATGGGGAAAAGAACGCCAGCGACTGGGTGGCGGAGCTGACGGAGAAGGCCAACGAGTACAACCGCCAGGCCATGGAGAGCGCGGGGCTGACACCTGCGCAGTAAGCTGCCTGTGAGGTCTGGGTGGGGGGAAGGCGAAAGCCTTTCCCCCTTTCCATGCACAGGCCCGCATTTGGGATTTTGCCGCTAAAACGGCATGTGGACCGCGCACGAGTAGTGGAGAAGGGCTTTCTCCCACTCGATTTGAGATGTTTCCCGGCAATGGGAAGCGGAGAATAGAACATAAAGTCCGCGGAGGCGGACGGATAGGAGCAAGGATGAACGAGAACGGACTGATATGGAACCGACCCTGGATACTACAGCGGGCGGATCCTTATGTATACCGCCATACGGACGGCAGCTATTACTTTACGGCTTCCGTGCCGGCCTATGACCGGATCGTGTTGCGGCGGGCCCGGAGCCTGGAGGGGCTTGCCCAGGCAGCGGAGGTGACTGTGTGGGAGAGGCATGTACACGGAATCATGAGCGAGCATATCTGGGCACCGGAGCTGCATTTCCTGGACGGGAAATGGTATCTCTACTTTGCCGCGGGAGCCAGGGAGGACAAGTGGAAGATCCGCCCTTATGTGCTGGAGTGCGCAGGCGAGGATCCCCTGACAGCCCCCTGGAAGGAGCTGGGGAAGATGCAGTGCGTCAGGGAGGACGGCTTTTCCTTCCGGGGCTTTTCCCTGGACGCCACGGTGTTCGAGAGCGGCGGGGAGAGATATTATGTGTGGGCGGAGAAGGTGGGCGTGGGGAAGCAGATCTCCAATCTG
>CAOOJO010000298.1 GCA_948496895.1 uncultured Acetatifactor sp.
CCGGGCTAAGGCGAAGATGCGGCACATGGACTTCCCGGTGGCCGTCTACGAGGGCGGAGGCTTTTCAGAGAAGCGGGAGAACAAGACCCTGGACAGGCGGGAGCACAGGGAGATTACCGGGAAATATATGGGCAGGGGAGAGCTTTTCCGGTATCGCGCCATCATGGCCTGCAGCCTGGCACCCCTGCGGACGGCCATGGCGGAGAGCCGGCTGTTCTCCGGATGCTACCATTGGATTAAGGAGCGGATCTACAGGCGTAAGACGTAGCTGCCCTGTCCGGTTGCTTTTAGGAACCTATAGCGCTTCTGGGTGTAAGTGCATGTGGCAAAATGCATGGAATTTAGGGCATGAGGCGCGGATGAGAAAGGGCATGAGGGCATGAGGGCATGAGAAAGAGCAATGGCACGAGCTTCCCGAAAAAGAGATGATGATTTAAGAAAAATAGCCATAGAAGGAGAGACATTATGACAGTATTGCATTTAAGGGACAATTGGACATTGACTGTCCTTGGGAAGAATGTATACAATATTCCGAATACCCCTATCGATACAAAAGTCCCGTCCACAGTATACGGGACGCTGCTGGAGAAGGGCCTGATGCCGGATCCCTACTACCGGGACAACGAGCTGAAGGCTACCCGGCTCATGGAGAACGACTTCGCCTATGAGACCACATTTACACTGGATGGCAAGGACAGGGAGGCGGACAGGCTGTTCCTGCGCTTCGATGGCATCGACACTCTGGCGGATGTGTACCTGGACGGAGAGCTTTTGGGAACCGCGTACAACATGAACCGCGCGTGGGAGTACGACATCACGGCCCAGGTGAAGGACGATGAGGCGGACAGGGTGCATCATCTGACGGTAATCCTTCATTCCCCCACCCGCTATATCAGCCAGGAGAACGAGAAATGTCCCGTAGGCGGCTCCACGGATGCCATGCCGGGTTTTTCCCACCTGCGCAAGGCCGCCTGCATGTTCGGATGGGACTGGGGCCCCAGGCTCCCGGATGCCGGACTGTTCCGGGAGGTCACGGTCCGGGCGGTAAAGACGGCGCGCATCGCCCAGGTCTACATAACCCAGCACCACCAAATCGCGGAGCGGACAGCCCGGGGCAACCGGGTTTCGGCAGTGCGGCTGACTGCGGACGCGGAGATTGAATGGATGCCCGAGGCGGGGGAGGAGTCCTTGAAGCTGGCGGTGTACCTGACAGGGCCTGACGGCGCCCTGCTCTCCGCCGAGAGTGAGGCGGTCAGCGCCACAGCCGATTCGGCACCCTCCGGGAACCTGACAGGCCTGTCCGGCAGCGGCCTGCGGAGCAGCCATGTCCGGGCGGAGCTTACGGTTTCCGGCCCGCAGCTGTGGTGGCCCAACGGATACGGGGAGCAGCCCCTGTATCAGGTGGAGGCCCTGCTGGTGCCTGCCAAGGGTGCCTGTGGAGCGGCCGGTGAATATCCGTGTCGGGACATAGGCAGGGAGGCCGATGGAAATCCGTACCAGGACGTAGACAGGGAGGCCGATAGAACCCCGGGCCAGGATATCTGTGGAGATGCCAGTGAGAACCCCGGCCAGGATATCTGTGGAGATGCCAGCGAGAACCCTGGCCAGGAGGCAGGCGGAGCGGCCAGTGAGAATCCGCGCCAGGACGCGGCCGGAATATCCCACCCCCTGGACATCTGGCAGAAACGAATCGGCCTGCGCACCATGACGGTGAACACGGATCCGCTGCCGGAGGAGACCTGGGATGCCCACCTGACCGACCAGGCCCAGGACTTAGACGACGGAACTGACGTGGTCATGAACCACGGGGACCGGAAGATCCTCATGGTGGACAGGAAGGGCGAAAAGCTCCCGGGCCGGAACTTCGCCTTTGAGGTCAACGGCCTGCAGATCTTCGCCATGGGCGCGGACTATATCCCGGAGGACAATATCCTCACCCGCCAGACAAGGGAGCGCACGGACATGCTGCTTGCCTCTGCCCAGGAGGCCCACCACAACTGCATCCGCATCTGGGGCGGCGGCTATTTCCCGGACGACTTCTTCTACGATGTGTGCGACGAGAGAGGCCTGGTCATCTGGCACGACTTCATGTTCGCCTGCGCCTCCTACGAGCTGAGCGACACCTTCGAGGCCAATGTCTCTGCGGAGATCCGCCAGAACATCCGCAGGCTCCGCTCCCATCCCAGCATCGGCCTGTGGTGCGGCAACAATGAGATGGAGACGGAATACGAGATGAAGTTCTCCGTGAAGTCCAAGAAGCAGTTCTACGACTACATCCGCCTGTACGAATACATCATCCCCAAAATCGTGGAGGAGGAAGACCCACAGACCTTCTACTGGCCCTCCTCCCCCAGCTCCGGCGGGAACTTCGAGAACAGCAACGCGGAGAATGTGGGAGATGTGCACTACTGGGGCGTCTGGCACGGCAACGAGCCATTCACGGCTTACCGGAAGCACCACTACCGCTTCCTGTCGGAGTTCGGCTTCCAGTCCTTCCCGGCCCTGCAGACTGTCCGTAGGTTCACGGAGCCCCAGGACAGGAACGTGTATTCCCGGGTCATGGAGCTGCACCAGCGCAACACCTCGGCCAACGGCAAGATTTTGAACTATCTGTCCCAGACCTACCTCTACCCCAGGGACTTCGACCAGCTGCTCTACTGCTCCCAGCTGCTGCAGGCCGAGGCAATCCGCTACGGCGTGGAGCATTTCCGGCGCTTCAGAGGCACATGCATGGGCACCGTGGTATGGCAGCTCAACGACATCTGGCCCGTGGCCAGCTGGGCCAGCCTGGACTATTACGGGAACTGGAAAGCCCTGCATTATGCAGAGAAGCGCATGTTCGCGCCGGTGCTCCTGTCCTGCGAGGAGCATGGGGAGATCGACCAGAAGCCCTACGTGAACACCCTGCCCCATCCCATAGACATCAGCGCCGACCTCCATGTGGCCAACGAGACAGGGGAGCCGGTGAGCGGCATGGTAAAGTGGGCCCTGCGCCTGCCGGATTCCTCTATCGTCCGGCGGGGAGAGTTCCAGGTGACGGCCCCCGCCTACGGAGGCGCCTGGCTGCCCCACTTAGACTGCAACGACATAGACCCCTTGAAGGTGCACTTGGAGTACGCCCTGTACATGGATGGTACAAATGTCTCATCCGGAACCGCGCTGTTCTGCGCCCCGAAACACTACGCATTCCTGAATCCGGAACTTAAGGTGAGCGTGGACGGGGATACGGTGACGGTGACGGCTGCGAACTACGCGAAATCCGTGTGCGTGGAGACGGAAGAGGGGATACTCCGGCTTGACGACAATTTTGTAGACATGGAGGCGGGCAGCAGGACGTTCCGCGTCCTGTCCGGCCGGGACTTTACGGAAAAGCAGGACGCCGCGGCTGTGGCATCCGGCGCTTACAGGGCCAGGAGCGTATACGAAATCGCGGACAGATAAGTGCCGCCTACCGTCTCCTTCCAAGCCCGAACAGCCGCACCGAGCAGACCTCGCTGGTATGGCTCGCCACATGCTTCCAGACCGTGATGCCGGAGATCAGGCCGCAGCCCAGCCGCAGGGCCCGGACGGGCACTTTGATACAGACCGCGGCCGTGAAGCAGAGGAAGGTCACGATGGAGCGGTACAGATGCGGGCGGATGACGACAATGGTGGAAAAGAAGAGATAGAAAAAGGCCAGCGCCGCAAAGGGGTACAGCTCCGGAAACAGCGCCAGCATCACGCCGAAGGAGGCGGCGATGGCCTTGCCCCCTTTCCCTTTGAAAAAAATGGAAAAAGCATGCCCTGCTACCGGCGCGGCCATCACCAGGGCAAAGGGG
Organism: uncultured Acetatifactor sp.; assembly: GCA_948496895.1. GTDB lineage: Bacteria > Bacillota > Clostridia > Lachnospirales > Lachnospiraceae > Acetatifactor. The sequence goes on from CAOOJO010000298.1 coordinate 3,819, forward strand.
AGCCTGGAGGGATTCAGGAACCTGGAAGCGAAAAACACCGGCAGAAAGGCCTTCAGAAGCTCGCAGACGATGACCATGCAGCCGATGGGGACGCCCGCGTATTGGAAGGCGTTGGCGGCTCCCGGATTGCCGTCGTCGCTGAGCTTCGTCACGTCTATGCGGCGCAGGCACAGGGGAAGATAGTAGGCGTACAGCACGCTGCCGGAAAGGTATCCGACCAGAATCCAGAAGGAATAGGTGGTATAAAAGCAGGTTCTCATAGGGCAGTCTCCTCATGGCCCCGTGCTCCGTCAAGCCGCGCCAGCAGCTTTACGATATCGGCGGAGGCATGGGGCTTTGCGTATTTCTTTTGCGTATGGATCATGGCCTCCCGGATTTCCCTGTTCTCCGCCAGGGTGATGCCCTGGGAGACCTGGGTGTGCACATGCTCCGAGGCCAGGGAGAGGCCCCGGGAGACGAAGAATTCCCTGTTCCTGGTCTCGCACCCCGGGATGGCGGCGGTGTGGACGATGGGGATGTTCTTCACCAGCGCCTCGGTGGAGCTTAAGCCCCCGGGCTTGGTAAAGACTACGTCGCTGGCGTCCAT
>CAOOJO010000299.1 GCA_948496895.1 uncultured Acetatifactor sp.
AGCCCTTCTATCCAGGATCTGTTGGAGGAGTCCCCGGAGACCAGATACCGCTACAACAACGAAATCCGCCAGGTGTTCTCTGTGCTTTCCTATCTGAATCCGGACGTGGCCAGCTATGCCATATATGACCGGGAGGGCCAGCGGGTCATAAGCAACGCCTTAAGCGACAACTACAAGGCCGTAATCCTGGCGGATCGGATCGAGCTGCCCCAGCGCCTCACCTATGACCTGATTTTCCCGCCTAATCAATATATCGGCATCTCCCTGCCCATGTATGTCATCTCTTTTCCTGTCATTCAGTTCAGCAACCAGGGACAGCCTGTGATCGGCGTGCTGGTGATGACCATGGAGCTTTCTTCCGTGGAAAGTCTCCTGGGCGTCAATCTGGCGCTGGAGGGCTGCTCCCAGGTCATCACGGACGAGGCCGGGGCCGTGCTGGCCAGCGCGGGTCCCTCTCTGCAGACGGAAGACGGCCTTCTGGACAAGGCGCTGTTGGACAGCCGACAGCTGGTGCTGGAATCCACCCTGCCCGGAAATGGATGGACGCTTTACTCCACCTTGGAGACGGGCGTGGTCAGCCGGGATATGCTGCCCCTTTTTTATTCTTCCATCCTCATCTGGCTCCTTGTGCTGTTTATCACCACATGCGTCCTGATCGTCTTTCAGAGGCAGGTGCTCCGGCCGATTCGCCAGGTGAGCCATTTCATGCGCCATGCCTCCGACCGCTCCGGCCAGACGGATGTCCTGCCCCTGATCTCCTATCAGGACAAAAGCCTGGAGCGCTTTGAAGAATTCTACAGCATGGAGCAGAGCCTGAACCAGATGCTGGGCTCCCTGCACCGGCAGACTGCCGCCCTGCTGGAGCAGGAAAAGCAGAGCCATGAGGCGGAGTTGCTGGCAAGGCAGATGGAAATCCTGGCCTACCGCAGCCAGATCAATCCCCATTTCCTCTATAATACCCTTGACTGCATCCGGGGCATCGCCATGAGCAGGCAGGCCACGGAAATCATGGAAATCACCCAGTCCCTGTCCATGATGTTCCGCTATGTGATAAAGGGAGGCAACTTCGCCACCATAGAGGAGGAGCTGGGCCACCTGGCCAAATACAGCACGATCATCCATTATCGGTTCATGGGGCGCATCACGATTCAGACGGAATGCGCGCCGGATATCGGGGCTGTCACCGTGCCCCGCATAATCGTGCAGCCCTTGGTGGAGAACGCGGTGTTCCACGGGCTGGAGGGAAAGCTGGGCCCGGGGCTGGTACGGGTAAGGTTATACAGGGAGGGCAGCCAGATACATGTCCAGGTGTCGGACAATGGGCTGGGCATGACTGAGGAGGCCTTGGCTGCGGTAAAGGCCAACCTGTCGTCCCCGGCGGACAGCGGGCAGGTGTACCAGGTGGGTCTGGCGAACATCGCTCACAGGCTGCGGCTCTATTATCCCGGTGCCGGTGGCATACACATCACCAGCACGCCCGGGGAGGGCACTTTGGTGGAATTGATTCTGGATGCGGCCACAGAGTCCCGATAAGAAAAATGGGGGGTATGTGCGCCGAAGGGACTTCATGCTTTAGTGCTATCGCGCAGCGATTTACGGGAAGTCGCGATGGCGCACGAGAGGAACTTTCCTGCGGCCCTTTCGCGGGAAAGTTTCTCTCCGGATATGTGCGCCGAAGGGACTTCATGCTTTAGTGCTATCGCGCAGCGATTTAATTTAGGAGGAATGGATATGCGTAAAGTGTTGATTGCAGATGATGAGCCATGGATTGCCTACGGTCTGATCCATCTCATCTCCTGGGAGGATTTCGGCTATACCGTATGCGGCCTGGCTCAGAACGGCGTGGAGGCCCTGGAGATGTGCCGGGAGCAGCAGCCCGACCTGCTCCTCTCCGACATCCGCATGCCCGGGCTGGACGGCATAGCCCTGCTGGAGGCCCTGCGCCGGGAAGAGATGAACCTCTTCGTGGTGTTCGTCTCCGGCTACTCCGAGTTCGAATACGCCCAGTCCGCGGTGCGGCTGGGAGCTTTCGACTACCTGTTGAAGCCTGTGGAGCCCCAGGCCCTGACAGACCTGCTGGAGCGCCTGAGCGCCGCGCTGGAAAAATCCAGCCAGCAGAGCTATCAGGAGTCCTACTATGCCCTGCTGGACTCCCACAGCAATGTGGCAGTGAGCCAGTGGGTGGAGGCCACCGCCAACCATGCCTGCCTGTTCCTCACCTTCGACTGCGGGGAACACGGGCAGGATTCCCTGCCCCCCCTGCCGCGCAGCAGACAGTGCATCGTCCTGCGGACAGGCAGGGAAAAGTATTCCGCGCTGCTGATGCTTTCCCAAAATTTCAGGAAAGACTGGAGCTCTCTGACAGCCTTCCTCCAGGGGCGTCATTGCGGCGCAAGCCTGATTGGCAACGGAGACTCTAAGCTGTACCAGCTCTACAGGCAGTCCGACATTGCATACTGTACGGCACTCATCGGGAACCTCCCCGGCATCGTCTCCTATCGCCAGGAGGAAGACAAGGATGTGGCAGAAATCCTTCGGGAGGTGCAGAACCTCCTCCATTCCGGACATCCGGAGCTCTGTCTCCATCTGATCGACCGGCTGGAGCAGTTCTGTGCGGATGGCATGATGCTGAATCGGGTATACCGCCTTCATCAGGAGCTTTTGTCGATTCTGCGGCAGGCCGGCTATGAGGGCGCGGAGGCGCTGCAGGTACAGGATTATCGGCAGATCATCTCAGAATATGCCTCCATACCCGCTCTGTTCGCCCCCTGCAAGGCCCTGTTGGCGCCGGACGGCCGCCAGGCAGAGCCCTCGGAAAAGGAGCTGCTGGAGTATGTGAACCAGAATTTTACCAATAATATCCGGATTGCCGACATCGCGGAGCAGTTCCACTTCTCCCCCAACTATTTCAGCACCTTCTTCCGGAAAAAGACCGGCCAGACCTATGTCAAATACATAACAGGAAAGCGGATGGCCCTGGCGAAAGAGCTCCTGGCCCACACAGAGCTGTCCATCCAGGAGGTAGCCGACCGGACAGGGTATGGGGATTACTATCAGTTCAACCGGGTCTTCAAGAAAGAGACGCAGATGGCCCCCAGCCAGTATCGGGAGGAGGCGAAAGGGAGCTAAGCCTGCCGCTTTTCCTGCAGGAATTTTTTCAAAAAGAACGCCAGGAAATAGGGAAACGTATAAAACCTGCCGTTATATCCGATATTCTTCATGCCGAACTTGATTCCATACCGGACATCCCCATAGGCCTCCTCCTGAATCAGGCGGTTCAGGGAGGCTGTGGCACCGTCAGCAGCCTTTACCTCCACTGGAATCAGGGAATCCCTGTCCCTCACGAAGAAATCCATCTCCAGGGTCCCCTTCTCGTTCCTGTAAAAGTACAGCGGGTATCCCTGTTTTACCAGCATGTCCCCTACGACATTTTCGTAGATGGCCCCCTTGTAGGTGTTGAAGTTCTTATTGAAGCGCAGATCCTCCTGCACCTCGTCGTCCAGGGAGCCGATTAGCAGTCCGGTGTCCCGGAAATAAATCTTGTAATAATCCGGATTGTAGTTGCCCCTAAGCGGCAGCTCCGGCTGGGCCATGCAATAGCAGACATTGACGATTCCCGCGTTTTCCAGCCATTCCACCGTGCCCATGTACTCCCGGCTCCTGGCCCCGCGCTCTACCTTGGAAATCTGGAATTTCTTGTTCTCTTTGCCCAGGAATACGGGGATTTTCCGGTAGACGTTCAGGATGCGGTATTTTCCTGCGCAGCAGCTCCATTTCCTGTCTTCCCGCTGGAACCCTGATTTCTTTTTTAATGTGGTGCTTTTATGCTACCACAGAATTCCGGCTATTTCAGCATGAATCTATCACAGAATTCCGGCCGTTTTTCCTATGTATCTACACAAAATTCCTCGAAGCTGTACAACATAAAAACCGCCCTAATCCCCTGAATTGAATTCCACCAGCTTCTCCCAGTCAATACCCCCGTCCTCCTTACAGAAGCTACATGCGATTGACATTATATGACCATTGCCGAGTCGGGGAACTATTTAAGAAAATTTGTCTCATTGTAACATTTCCCGGACATTTGTCTGTTATACTATCTATACTATCCCTGACACGCAAAGGAGGGCAAGACATGAAACAGATTTTAATCGTCGAGGACGACAGTTTTTTGAATAAGATGTTAGCCTACAACCTGACCGCAGACGGCTACGGCGTGACTTCTGCCCTAAATGCCAGGACCGCAGCCAAAGCCATCCGCCAGCGGGAATTTGATTTAGTGCTGCTGGACATCAACCTGCCGGACGGGAACGGATTTGAGCTGTGCAGGCTAATCAAGCCCCAGCACCCGGACACCATCGTGATTTTCCTGACCGCCAACGATCAGGAGA
>CAOOJO010000300.1 GCA_948496895.1 uncultured Acetatifactor sp.
GGTTTTCGGATTTCCGGGTGTGGTGAGGAACCGGAGAAAAGGAGTGTTATGGTAAAAAAACGTACCGTTTCCGGCATGATCTTTGATGTGCTCAACTATTGTCTGCTGGCGGCTCTGGCGCTGCTGTGTATCCTGCCGATGATCCACATCCTGGCGATCTCTTTAAGCGATAACGCGGCAGCCAGCGCCGGAAACATCGGGCTTTGGCCCGTGAACTTCACCACCGCGGCCTATGAGTGGGTGATGGCGAAGAAGGAGTTCTGGGCCGCGTTCGCCATGTCGCTGAAGCGTCTGGCCATCGGAATCCCCTATCATCTGGTCATGACGGTCCTGGTGGCATACCCGCTGTCCTATCCGTCCTCCAGGCTGCGGGGGCGGAGCATCTATGTGGGACTGCTGATTTTCACCATGCTTTTTGGCGGCGGGCTCATTCCCACCTATATGCTGTACAAGGAGCTGCACCTTCTGGATACCCTCTGGGTGCTGATAGTCCCCAATGCGGTCAGCGCGGGCAACATCATGCTGATGATGAACTTCTTCCGGAACCTCCCAAAGGAGCTGGAGGAATCGGCCCGCATCGATGGGGCCGGGCATCTGCAGATATTGCTGCGGGTCATCCTGCCGGTATCCCTGCCCTCCATCGCCACCATTACGCTTTATGTGACAGTGGCCCACTGGAACGACTATTTCTCCGGCATGGTATTCATGAATTCCGCGGAGAACTATCCCCTGCAGACCTATGTGTACAACCTGGTGAACCAGGCCAGCAGCCTGACCACGAACCTGAACCTGGGGGTGGGGGAGAGCTGGAAGCTTCTGGCCAAGGTATCGGACAAAACCGTCCGCTCCGCCCAGATTTTCATCACCGCGCTGCCCATGCTGGCCATCTATCCCTTCCTGCAGAAATACTATATCAAGGGAATCGTGGTGGGAAGCGTGAAGGGATAGCGCCACGGAAAGGAGGATCTGCGCATGGAAGAGAAGTGGTACCAGAAAAGCTGCTTCCGCAGCCTGGTGGACATGCATATCAGCAATGGGGACGAACGCCTGCTGGCATCCTTCGACGCGGAAGCCTATGCGGACAACATGGCCACGGCGGGCTTCGACACGGCTTACATCTACGGCTCCAACATCTGATTGCCCTGGAGCGGGAGGGACGGGACACAGTGGCGCGCGGCGCGCAGCTGCCGGAGTTCTCCATTATTACCATATATTCGGAAAAACAATGATAATATATTGAAAAAACAAAAATGGGAGGTGAGGACATGGTTTCGGAAAAGCCGATGAAAATAGCTATCGGCGCCATGCTGTGCGAGGGGAACAGCCTGACGCCCGTCTTGACCAGGCTAGCGGATTTCGACTATGCGGAAGGGCAGGACATGTATGAAAAGGTGGCCGTGATGGACCTGCTCCGCGGGCAGGGCTGCGATGTGGTGCCCACCCTCTATGCCCATGCGCTGCCGGGCGGCCCGGTGGCCAGGGAGGACTTCCTTCACCTGGCGGAAAGCCTGGTGGAGCGCCTGCCGCGGAAGGGGCTGGACGGAATCTGGCTCTACCTCCACGGGGCTATGTGCGTGGAGGAGATCGGTTCCGCGGAGGAGCATCTGCTGGCCAGGATTCGGGAAAAGGTGGGATATGAGGTGCCGATTTCCCTGTCCATGGACTTCCATGCGGACAACAGCGACCGCCTGCCGAAGCTGTGCAACGTGGTGACGGGATACCGCACCGCGCCGCACCGGGACAGAGAGGAGGCCCAGAGGCGCGGGGTGGAGCTATTGCTCCATTGCATCCGCGGAAAGCTCCTGCCCAGGCCCCAGCTTGCCAGGGCGGATGTGATCGTCTGCGGGGATGCGGTGCAGACGGATCTGGAGCCTTTGAAGGGCATCATGGAGATGGCGGAGGAGATGGAACGTCTGCCGGGGATGCTGAGCGTGCAGGTATTCAACGGCCAGCCCTGGATAGACGAGCCATATACAGGCCCGAATTTCGTAGCCACCCATGAATGGGACGATGCGCTGGCGCTTGCCTGCGCCAGGCGTCTGGCGCGGCGGTTCTATGAGGCGCGCCATGACTTCCGGTTCCTGGTGGAGGCGGCAAAACCCCGGGAGGCGGTGCGGCTGGCCATGGAAGCCAGGGAGCCGCTGGTGTTCCTGTCCGATTCGGGGGACAATACCACTGCCGGAGCCGTGGGAGACAATGCGTATCTGCTGAAGCTCCTGCAGCAGGAAGGGGCGAAGGACGCGCTGGTGGCCGGCATCGCGGACGCGGGGGCCTGTGAGGCCTGCTATGCCGCCGGACTGGGGGAGGAGCTGACCCTCAGGGTGGGCGGGAGCCTTTCGGCAGACAGCGAAGCCACGGTGATTACCGGGAGACTGATTCACCGGGGGGACATCCTGTCCTACCAGCACAACAACGCGGGCCCCAGCGCCACCCTGGACTGCGGCGGCATCACGGTGGTGATTACAGAGAACCGCGCCGCTCTGTGCAGGCCTGATATTTTCGATTCCATTGATTTGGATTTCCGCCGGTTCCACATCGTGGCGGTGAAGCTGGGCTACCTGTTTCCGGAGCTGGCCAGGGAGGCGGACCGGGCGATACTGGCGCTTACGCCCGGGGCATCCTGCGAGCGGCTGGAGGATATGCACCTGAAGCGGATACGGCGGCCCATGTTCCCATTGGATGACGATTTCCTGGAGGGCCCTGAGGGGCCTGGAGAGGAAGGACGGGATTTTGAGGAAGAGAGCCCACGGGAAGGGCAGGAGGTACCAAGATGAATGCAAGAGAAAGGGTCATGCGTGCCTTCGCGTTCGAGAAGACGGATAGGATCGCGCGGTATGACATTTTTCTGCCGGAATTCGCGCAGAACTGGCGCAGGGAGAAGCAGCTGCCGGACGCGAATCTGTATGATTATTACCCAAATATCGATATAGGAACGGTTCTGGCAGACCAGGATGGACCGCTGCTGAGCAGCGCGGAGCTGCTGGAGGAGAAGGACGGCCGACGGCTGGTGCGGGATGGCTGGGGGCGCGTGGTGGAGCAGAAGGAGAATGCCTACTTTGAGGTGGAGGTCTCCTCGGTGCTGGAAGAGAAGGGAACCCTGGACAGCCTGGTGTTCGACGATCCGGCGCAGGAGGAGCGGTATCTGGGGCTGGCCCGCCATGCCAGGCGGAATGCGCCGCGGTTCGCGCCTGTGTCCGGCGTGCTGGGCCTGTACATGGGAAGCTTCCGGATGCGGGGACAGCTACAGTATCTGTGCGACATGGTGGAGGACCCGGAGTTCTGCATAGCCCTTGCCCAGAGGCTGGGGGAGTTCATCAAGATTCAGGGACTGAAGGTAGCGGAGGCCACGGATACGAAGGATACCGCCATCTGGGTCTATGACGAGTTCGCCGCCCAGAGGGGGCCTATGTTCTCCGCAGCCTGTTATGAGGAGATTTTCATGCCGGTATACCAGGAAGTCTTCCGGTACTGGCGGGAGCATGGCATCAGGAACATCGTGCTCCACTGTGACGGCCACTGCGCGCCGCTGATGGATCTGCTGGTGGAGACGGGCTTCAACGGGTATCAGAGCCCTGCGCCCTCTGCCGGAATGTGGCTGCCTGATCTGAAGAAGCGATATGGGAACAGGCTGGTGCTGATAGGCGGGATGTGCAATATCAAGACCCTGGCCACAGGCACCCGTGAGGAGATCGCCCGTCAGGTGGAGGAGGTTCTGGACGCGGCCTCAGACGGAGGCGTCATCATCGGCACCCATTCCATCGACAAGGACATCCCGGTGGAGAACTATGATTATTACGATTCCCTGCTGGAGCAGGTATAAGTAGAAAGAGAGGGAGAACTATGTCTTATTACAACAGGAGCGAAACGGAAAAGCGGCTGGACAGAGTCAGGGAGATTCTCTCGGAAAAGAACCTGGACGCGGCCTTCATCTATTTTGATGAGCTGAACGTGGCCAACGGCTGGTATCTCACCGGCTGGTGCGGACAGTTCGAGAAAGGGGCCGTGCTGGTGCCTGGCCGGGGAGAGCCCATACTGCTGGGCGGACCGGAGTCCGAGCCCTTTGCCCAGATGGACGCGGCCATCACCAAGGTGCGGTGCTTCCCGGTGTTCATGGTGCCGGACGAGGAATATCCCAATGCCACGATCATCGATTTCGGACAGCTGAACGAGGAGCTGAAGGCGGAGGGCACCGTGCTGAACCGCATCGGCATCGTGGGCACCACCACGCTTCCCCACCAGGTCTATCTGGACGTATCGGCGGGCTTCCCGGGCGTGGAGCTGGTGGACATCACGGAGGAGTATGAGCTCATGCGCGCCTACAAGTCGGATTGGGAGGTGGAGCAGGCGGCCCGCTGCGTGGAGCTCTGCGACCTGGCCTAT
>CAOOJO010000301.1 GCA_948496895.1 uncultured Acetatifactor sp.
GCTCCCCAGAGGAAGGAGATTCCCTTTGCCCAGGTGGACGGGGCTGTGGAGTTTTGGGTGGAGGAGGTCTGCTGCCATCAGATGGTGGTTTTGGAGTATTGAGAGACGATAGAGGCGAATCATGGCCGTTCCTGCGAAATATGTTGGCTCTGGAGACTATTGACATGGCCGGGCAATCACGATATATTTCTATAGGATGCCTTAAACCATAAAAGCTAAATTTGAGGAGGTTCTAACATTGAAACAACGAGTTCTGTCAGTCGCTTTAGCGCTGTGCCTGCTTTTTTCTTCCCAGTCAATGGCCAGCGCCCAGCAGGAGGTTCCATTGCCGCAGGGGGAGGTTTCTTTGTTCCAGGAGGGAGTCCCTTTACCTGTAGAGGGTTCTTTGCCGCAGGAAGAAGCCCCTTTGCCTATAGACGGTTCTTTGCCGCAGGAGGGCGGCTCCTTGCCCGTTGAGGATTCTTTGCCGCAGGAAGGAGATTCCCTGTCCGCAGAGGGTTCTCTGCCGCAGGAGGACAGCTCCCTGCCCGCAGAGGATTCCATGCCGCAGGAGAAGGACACCTTGTCCCAGGAAAGCATCTCTTCGTCCCTGGGGGCGGGTTTCCTGCCACAGGAGGAGGCTTCCTCGGAAGGATTCCTGTCCTTACAGGCCGCGGATGGCACGGTTCCTACACCGGCGGAAGTCTATGCGGCAATGATCGCATTGAAGGATCAGGATGAATATAAGGAAGGAACGATATGGACCAACGATGAGCCATATTCGGGCTCCGGCTACAGCTGGAACGGCGGGCTGATCAATGGGGTGCATATCTCGGCCGTGGGCTGCGTGGCGTTTGCGTTCATCCTCAGCGATGCGGCATTCGGCAATCTGCCCAACAGGATGTACGCCGCAGGCGAATTTGACTATGATGACATAAAGGCCGGAGATATCCTGCGGGTGAACAATGATGTCCATACTGTAATCGTGCTGGAAGCGAACGATGTGGGCGTGGTGGTGGCCGAAGGCAACATCAGCACCGGGGACCACAAAGGCAAAGTCCACTGGGGACGGGCCATCTCCAAGGAAGAGGTGATGCTCACCGCCAGCCATTATATCACCCGCTATCCGGAGGGCTATGTCCCGCCCGACGACCCCTCTGCCAACGTTTCCATTGCAAGCGGAACTCTTGAAGGAGGCCTCACCTGGAACCTGACAAAGGCCGGGGCGCTGACCATCTCCGGTAGCGGCGCCATGCCGGATTTCAGCGCTGCCGAAGAGCAGCCCTGGCACGCTAACAGCAGCCAGCTCCGGACAGTGGTCATCGAAGAAGGCGTTACTGGCATCGGAGCCTGCGCCTTTTGGAAATGTGGAATCCTCAGCGTAGAGCTTCCCCCCAGCGTGACAGCCATTGGCAACTACGCTTTCCGCGAGTCTTCGCTTATCTCCGTGAATATCCCTTCCGGCGTGAAGACCATCGGCAACGATGCTTTCAATAACTGTGCGAATCTTAGTTCGGTGACTGTCTCCGAAGGCGTGGAGACCATCGGGGAACGGGCATTCCAAAGCTGCGCAAGCCTCGTCTCTATCGCTTTACCAGCCAGTATCAGCGATGTGGGCGCCGCGGCGTTCTGGCAATGCGGGAAACTGGCAGAAGCCACATTTGCCCCCGGCAGCAGGCAGGTAAAGCTGGGCGACAATCTGTTTTCACAGTGTTACTATCTGAGGAAGGTGACGCTGCCCCAAAGCATAGACTGCATCGGTAACGGCTTGTTCCAGAATTGCCTGACGCTTGCCGGCGTAGAAATCCCGCAGGGCGCGGAAAGCATTGGCGAACACGCATTCGCCTCCTCCGGCGTCAGCGTCGTCCTGATTCCGGACAGCGTGACGTCAATAGGAACCGCGGCGTTTTCGGCTTGCCCCCTGACCGATATCTACTTTACCGGCACGGAAGCCCAGTGGAACAGCATACGCAAGCTGGGGGATACGGCAACGGCAGTGTCAAAAGCGACCATCCATTATGAGTACAGCCCGGAACCGACTGCGACACCGGAACCCACAGCAACACCGGAGCCTACACAGACACCAGCGCCCACGGCTACGCCGGAACCCACAGCCACGCCGATGCCCACACAGGCACCGGAGCAAACGACAACTCCAGCGCCTGCAGCCACGCCAAATCCCACTGCAAGGCCGCAGCCCACACAGGCGCCAGGGCAAACGGCTGCTCCAGAATCTACAGCCGCACCGATGCCACGGCCTACACCGGCACCGAATTCCGGGACGGTGCCAAAGCAGACAGCTACATTTACGCCAGCACTTCCCCAGGCTTCTACCACACCAGCGCCTGCGCTTCCCTCCATCGTCGGCAAATCCGGCAAGCAGGGTTGGGCCGCTATCAGGGACGAGGCCGCAGACGCTTCTGACGGAAAGCGAATCAACATAAACATGAACGGGGCATCTGTCGTACCCCGAAACATACTCGACATCGTGAAAGGACAGGATGTCACCCTTTCCTTCGATATGGGAGACGGAATCGTCTGGTCTGTAAATGGCCAGAGCATGACGGCAGACCATGCAGACGATGTGGACTTTTCCGTGCAGATTGGAGAGCCAGCCATTCCCCAGGATATTGTAGATCATGTGGCCGGAGATTGCCAGTCAATACCGCTCAGCCTTGCCCATAACGGCGATTTTGGCTGTAGTGCGGTCCTTATGATTCATGTGGATTCGACTCACGCGGGCTTGTACGCGAACCTTTTCTACTATGATGAAAGCGCCGGTGAGCTTGAATATGTCACTGCCGGCCAGATAAAAGAGGATGGCCTTGTAGAACTGGTATTTACACATGCTTCGGATTATATCATCGTTGTCAGCGACGATGTCATGGGCGGAGAAGACGGGATTTTGTCCGAAAGCCGCGATGAAGCCACATCTGCTGATGAAAATGACCCACAGGAGACAGAAGCAAGCTCTCGCAAAACCGATGAAGCCGATGCCGGGAACGACGAATCCGGCGATAGCGAGTTGCAGGCTGAAGGAAACCATCTGAATTTTATGTGGCTGCTTTTCATCGGAGCCGCGGGGTTGGCAGTGGCGGGAATCTTAGCCTATCTGATTCACAGGAAAGCAAATAAGGAAGACTTACACTGATTTCCGCCCTGGTATTCCGCTTGCAGATTGGGCGGGAGGCTCACCCCGCCCACGCGGGGAAAACTGTGGTTCTATGAGGACGTGCTTGGTGTGAAAAAGACCTCTCCGGGCTACTGACCTTCACGGTGAAGCCTGTGGCAGCGCCTATGGTCCCCTGGGCAAAAGGGAGGGCGGAGGCTTTGTCAGACATTCCTTAAAGAGCGGCACTTACAGCCTTGTATGACAGAAAGACCAAGGTACATAAAAAGAAAGCCTTTCCTGCCAGGTGATGCGTACCTGACAAGAAGGCTTTTTCATTATACCCAAAACACTTACTGCTACAGTTCCATGCTTCGCGGCGCACGAATCCCCAGCAGTTCCCCGGCGTTCCCGCCCAGTATAGCCTCCTGCTCCTTTTCATCAAGCCCGCTGCCTTGGATAGCCGCCACCATCTCCTTCTGCCCGCTCCAGGGGCTGTCCGTGCCGAAGAGAATCCTGTCCGCGCCATGCCGCCTCACCATCCGCAGGAACTGTTCTCCGGTCAGCGGCGGGTTCTCCTCCGGGCCGCGCACCGTGCCGGGGGCAGGCTCGATGGGCAGCAGGGAGAAAGCCGTGTCCAGCCAAACGTCCCGGCCCACGATGCGCTCCTCCACCTCCTCCCAGCAGTCCCATCCACCCATATGGGCCAGCACCATCTTCCGGGGCTTCACAATATCCAGCATTTTCTCTATCCGGCGCACCGAGGAGAAGTCCTCCCCCGGGAAGCCGATGTCGTATCCCGCGTGGGTTATGACAATCATGTCATTTTCACTGGCGCACTCGATAATCCGCAGATACCGGATATCGTCGATGGCCACCCGCTGGAAGACGGGATGGATTTTTACCCCCTTTACGCCGTTCTCCGACAGCCCCCGCAGGATTTCCCTATAGTCCTCATTTTCCGGATGGATGCCTCCAAAGGATATCAGACCCGTCTCTTTGGAATGCCGGTTCACCTCTATGGCGTTGCGGTTGATGTCCTCCTGCTGCCCTGTTCTGGTCGCCACGGGCAGCAGCACGGAATAATCCACTCCTGCCTCTTCCATGGAAGCCCGCAGCGCGCCTGCCGTCCCGTCCAGATAGTTTCTCGCCCGGGAGCTGGCCGCCAGCTTACTGATGGCCCGCCCTGCCAGTTCCTTCGGAAATGTATGTGTGTGGAAATCGATAATCATGATTTTTCTCCCAGCCTCCTTAACCCTTCCATCATGGCTCCAGATACATTCCTTATT
>CAOOJO010000302.1 GCA_948496895.1 uncultured Acetatifactor sp.
GGGCAGTGGCACCTTCGTCTCCCAGCCCAAGCTGGTGCATGAATCCACCACCTTCGTCACCGGATACCGGGAGGAGAGCAGGAGGAAGAACCGGATCCTGCGCACGAAGGTGGTGAGCCTGGGGACGCAGCGGGCGGGGGAGAAGGTGGGGGATGCCCTGAAGCTGGACGCGGAGGAGCTGGTGACCAGACTGGTGCGGATACGGCATCTGGAGAATGTGTACGCCAACGCGCCGGTGGTCTACACCACCCTCTATGTGCCGGTAAAGCTGTTTCCGGACATGGCCGGGATAGACTTCACGGAGACCTCCTTCTACGACGCGCTGGACGGCCGGGGGCTGTCGGTGGCCCACGCCTCCAGGCGGCTGGAGGTGGTCATGCCTCCGAAGGAGGTGGCGGCGGGGCTGGAGATCACGGCCTTCGAGCCCACGGCCTTCATCGCATCCAGGGGCTATACCGCAAGCGGCCAGGCCGTGGAGTACACGGAGAGCTACTATCCGGCCAGCAGGAGCAGCTTCCGGATAGAGATCCACCGGTGAGCGGAGACGGAGGGACGTATCCGCAGACGAAAGGAGGGCGTGGCAGAGGGAGATGGAGGACGTATTTTTATGCCTGGACGTGGGCGGGACCCAGATCAAAGGAGCGGCCATCAGAGAGGACGGCGAGACGTGCGGAGATATTCTCTATTTCGATGCACGAGCCGGGGAGGGCAGGGAGGCCCTGCTGGGGCATTTCGCGGAGATCCTGCGCAGGATACTGCCCCAGGGCGCGGAAGCGGCAGGGGTCAGGATGGCGTTCCCCGGCCCCTTCGACTATGAAAGGGGAATCTGCCTGATCCGGGGCCTGGACAAATATGAAAGCCTGTACGGCACGGATCTGCGCAGGGAGCTTTCGGGCCGCCTGGGCATCGGGCCGGAGCGCATCCGCTTCGCCAATGACGCCGCGGCCTTCGCGCTGGGGGAGATGGGCTTCGGCCAGGCCCGGGGCGCGGAGAGGGTGCTGTGCGTATGCATCGGGACAGGGTGCGGCAGCGCTTTCGGCGTGGACGGTGAGCTGGTGACGGGCGGTATGCCCGGCGTGCCGAAGGACGGATATCTCTATGGCGAGCCTTTCCTGGAGGGCTGCATAGACGATGCCATCTCCCGGCGGGGGCTGATGGCATTGACCAAAGAGCGGCTGGGAGAGGCGCTGGACGGAAAGGCCCTGGCCAGGCGCGTCCTGGACGGGGACGATGCCGCCGGAAAGTGCTTCCTGGCCTTCGGCGGCAGGCTGCGGGACGCGCTGGAGCCTTTCCTGGAGGCCTTCCGCCCTGAGGCGCTGTGCCTCGGCGGCCAGATCATGGGCAGCGCCGCCCTGTTCCTGGCCCCGGTGGAGGAGCTTTGCATGGCGGCGGGGATACGGGTCTGCATCACGGCGGACACCTCTCTGCGCACGCTCCAGGGGCTGACCCGTATTTATGCTGCTTAACGATTTCACCTGCCGTGAGACCAGACTGCATAACGCTGACAGGTTCAATCGCATGATTCTATTAGGCAGTATGCAGCGTTATGCAGCATAAGCAGAGGAATCAGCGACCACGAGTATCGCTCATCAGGATAAACAGAAAACAGAATAAACAGAAAAACAAAAAACAGGAGGATTTTCATTATGATGCAGGATTGGTTCAGGAAAGCGAAGCTGGGTATTTTCATCCACTACGGCATCTACGCCGTGGGAGACGTGTCGGAGTCCTGGTCGTTCCACAACGGCAATATCTCCTACGAGGACTACATGAAGCAGTGCGAGGGCTTCACGGCATCCAAGTTCGATGCGAAGGCCTGGGCGGATCTGTTCAAGCGGGCAGGGGCCCAGTACGTGGTCATGACGTCCAAGCACCATGACGGCGTGGCACTGTTCGACACACAGTACTCCGATTTAAGCGTGCTGAAGAAGACCCCGGCGAAACGGGATATCGTCAAGGAGTATACCCAGGCCGTCAGAGAGGCGGGCATGAAGGTGGGCATCTACTTCTCCCTGATCGACTGGTCGGATCCCCGCTACAGGACTGTGTACCCCGAGGGGGAGAAGCCGGAGGACCATCTGAAGGACGTCTTCGCCACCCCGGCGGGAGGCCCGGAGGATCCGGAGAAATGGCAGGAGTTCCTGGCCTTCAACAACAACCAGATAAAGGAGCTGATGACCAACTACGGCACGGTGGACCTCCTGTGGTTCGACGGGGACTGGGAGCGCAGCGCCGCCCAGTGGAAGGCCAGGGAGTTCAAGGCCTATCTGGAGTCCCTGAACCCTAACGTCATCGTGAACTCCAGGCTCCAGGGCTACGGGGACTACGAGACGCCGGAGCAGGGCATCCCCGTGATCGGGCCCAAGGGCGTGTGGGAGTTCTGCACCACCATCAACGATTCCTGGGGATACCGCCCCTCGGACAATGACTACAAGACCAGCCGCCAGATCATCCGCATGTTCTGCGACTGCCTGACCCTGGGCGGGAAGATGCTGCTGGACGTAGGGCCCAAGGAGGACGGCACCCTGGACGAGAGGCAGGTGAAGGTGCTGGAGGATCTGGGCCGGTTCATCCATGACAACGAGGAGGCCATCTACGAGACGGAGAAGGGATTGAGCTACAACCAGTTTCTGGGAGGCAGCACATTGTCCCAGGACAAGAAGACCATCTACCTGTTCGTCTACGACAAGCCCGCGGAGAACCTGTGCGTGAAGGGAATCAAGACCCCTGTGAAGCGGGTCAGCGTCCTGCACACGGGAGAGGAGCTGAGCTTCAGCTATACAGGGGCCCTGCCCTGGAGCGGCATCCCCGGCACCCTCTGGATCCGGGCGGACGAAGCCAAGCTGCACCCCCTGACCACCGTGCTGAAGGTGGAGCTGGAGGGGGAGATCACCTATAACCTGGGCCATGGGGAGGTCGTGACCAACAATGATTAAGAAGGTATACATCGTACACCATTCCCACACGGACGTGGGGTACACGGATCTGCAGGAGCAGATCATCTATAACCAGGTGAACAATATACGGAATGTCATATCCATCATCAAAAAGGGCTATGAGCAGGACGGGCCGGAGAAGGGATTCAAGTGGAACTGCGAGACCTATTACTGTGTGGAGCAGTTCCTGAAAGGCGCCTCCGAAGAGGAGCAGGAGGACTTCTTCGAGCTGGTGCGCAGGGGCAATATCGGCATCTCCGCCACCTACCTGAACTTCAACGATTTGGCGGACGCGGACATGCTGGACCGCAGGACGGCCGAAATGCAGGAGCTGTTCACCGGCAGGGGGCTGCCCGTACGGGCCGCCATGAACGCGGACATCAACGGGATATCCCTGGGGGCCAGGGACGCGCTGATAAAGAACGGGGTGGAGTTCCTTTTCACCAATATCCACACCCACCACGGCATGTATCCGCTCTACCAAAACCAGACGCCCTATTTCTGGGAGGACGAAGCGGGGGGCAGGCTGCTGGTGTGGAACGGCGAGCACTACAATCTGGGCAATGCTTTGGGCATCGTGTTCAACCGGAACGTGAACTACATGACCGAGAGCTATTTCGGGAAAAAGGAGGGCATGTCGGCGCTGGACGCCCTGCATGACAAGCTGGCGGAGAGCATCCGGGAGTATGAGGACAGCGGATATCCGTATGATTTCTATATCACCAGCGTCAGCGGCGTCTTCTCCGACAACGCCCCCGCCAACCCGGCCATCATCTCCACGGTGAACGCCTTCAATGAGAGGTTCGGCGGGGAGGCGGAGCTGCGGATGGTGACCCTGGAGGAGCTGTACGGCCTGATCCGGGAGGCCGTGGCGGACGCGCCCGTGCACCGGGGGGCCATCAACGACTGGTGGGGCAACGGCGTGGGGAGCACCCCCTACGCGGTGAAGCACTACAGGGAGGCCCTGCGCCTGGCCCACACCTGCGACCGGCTGGAGGAGAAGACAGGGGTGCGGGACGAGCGGCTGGCCCGGATCGGAGAGGACAACGCGCTGCTCTACGCGGAGCACACCTGGGGCCATTCCGCCACCATCAGCGACCCCTACGACACCATGGTGGCCAACCTGGACATCCGCAAGACCAGCTACGCCTCCAAGGCCCATGAGGCCGCGGCCATGCGAAAGAGCGGGCAGTGCCACCTGCTGGGGGACATCCTGCGGTATTATAACAACAGCGGCCAGGTGAAGGCCGTCTCCACCAGCAGCAGGGAGGGCCTGTTCGCGGTGGAGTTCTATGTGGAGACATTGAGCCTCCCCGCCGTGAAGGTGTGGGACGCCCGCACCGGCGAGGCCTTCACGGTACAGCTCTCCTCCCATCCCAGGGGCGTGCTGGTGAGCTTCGTGGCGCGGTTCGGG
>CAOOJO010000303.1 GCA_948496895.1 uncultured Acetatifactor sp.
GCCTGGCCGAGGCGGAGGCCATCCGCGCAAAGGCCGTGGCAGAAGCGGAGGGCATCGAGAAAAAGGCGGAAGCCATGGCGAAGATGGGCGAGGCCGCTGTGCTGGAGATGTACTTCAAGGCATTGCCCGAGGTGGTCAAGAACGCCGCGGAGCCCCTGGCAAGCGTGGACAAGATCACTATGTACGGCGACGGCAATTCCACCAAGCTCATGAAGGACATCATGGGAACCGTGGTGCAGGTGACGGATGGGCTGAAGGAGTCCACAGGCGTGGATCTCCAGGCAGTGCTGTCCGGATTCCTGGCAGGAAAGGCCGCGCTGGCGAATGGAACGAAATCGGAAGGAGAGCCAAAGGCCTGAACTTAAAGCTTTCCGCTATCTTTCCCTGGAAGCGATTCTTCAGGCAGCCGGAGTCGATATGACGGACATCGACAAGATAAAAGAGTGAATGGCCACGATTCAATGGCGGTTATAAAAAGGTGTGAAGCATGGAGCGAGTGCTTTGCACCTTTTTCTGTGAGATAAACGTTACCTTTTCCCTGAATCATACGTGTTATAGGCAAGGAGGTGGGAGATACATGGACATCAGCAACGACATAAGGCAGGCAGTCACAAAATACAGCGACATGCTCTATCGGATATGCATCGTCATACTCTGCAATGAGCAGGATGTCCAGGATGCCATCCAGGATACGTTCTGCCGGTATCTGGAGAAAGCGCCGGACTTCCATGACGAGGAGCATGAGAAGGCCTGGCTGATCCGGGTGGCCACCAATATCTGCCGGGACATGGTGCGGTTCCGGCTCCGGCACCCGAAGATTTCCATCGATGAGCTGGAGAACTGCCTGGCCGCGCCGGAGCACAGGGAGACGCTGCGGGAGCTCCTGGAGCTGCCTGTGAAGCAGAAGACCGTCATATACCTGCATTATGTAGAGGGATACCAGATAAAGGAGATAGCGGAAATCCTGGGCATCACGGAGGGTGCGGTGAAGATGCGGCTGTGCCGGGCCAGGGAACAGATGCGGCTGACCTGGGGGTCTGGCTGAAAGCCATGCCCAGTGCCGGAAGGGGCAGGGGTTCAGGAAAGGAGGACAGATGAGCGGAATCAGGGTAAAGGAGACCATGGAACAGATTCACA
The DNA here is from genome assembly GCA_948496895.1 of uncultured Acetatifactor sp. Classification (GTDB taxonomy): domain Bacteria; phylum Bacillota; class Clostridia; order Lachnospirales; family Lachnospiraceae; genus Acetatifactor. Next base: position 1,138 of record CAOOJO010000303.1, read on the forward strand.
TTCCAGAGGAAATGCAGGAGCGGATCATCCGGAATCTCCAGGAACGGATGCAGGGGGAGCTTTCTATAGAAGATATAGAAGAGGGGCCCCGCATGGAAACAGGATATCAAAGGCTTTCCGCACAGAGGAGGCACCCTGTGAAAAGCGGGAGAAGCAGGACACGGGAGGGGAGCGGAAACAGTCCTCGAAGAGACAGGTTCTTCCGGACGAAAAAGGCGGCGATAGCCGCATCCATCGTACTGGCGGCAGGCATCGCGACCATCCCGGCGCAGGCCATCGTGCGCAGCTTCGTGATGGCGCGGATGGAAGCGCTTCCAAAGGAGGAGGTGAGGGACATCGCGGATCTGCTGCAGGCACAGCGGGTGGAAGCGGACAGCTTTTCCAGGGATTTTTCAGACAGCGAGGACAGCCGCATGACAGAGCTTTGGCGGCTCTACAGGGTCGGCAGATTCCCGGAGGGGACGATTCGTCTGGTGGAGCGGGAAGAGGAGATGCCGGAGGGGGTTTTCTGCTATGTCTTCGAGACGGGATATTTCAATCTGCCCCAGCGGGAGATGACAGATGAGGAGCTTCTGCAGATCATTGATTTCAATATGCTCAGGAACTATGTCCTTTCCCAGACCCCGGCAGGCCAGGAGGCGCGCAGGGAGCAGTTGACCAGGCAGGATCGGCTGAAGCGCCGGGTGGCGGACGAGGGCGGCATCAGTCAGGAGGAGGCCGAGGCAATAGCGGCGGCGAAGATGGAATCCCAGCCGGGCCTGGCGGCCGGGGGAACGAAATACAGCTACGTGTATCTGGAGGATATATCGAAGGAGGACTACGTCCATAAGTCGGATGTGGCATACATCGTCGTATTACAGTCTGCGGAGGGAGGCGCCCCTTACGTCTGTAGGATCGACTCCGCGGACGGGACCGTCCTGGAGGCGGGAGAGAACCTGCCCTATGCCAGGCATGTCCTGGATCAATGAAGTGTACACGGAATGAAGATTTTCTAAGGCTGTAAAGTACACAGCCTAAGAAAATCTAAATCATTCCGGGAAGAATGCCCAAAGTGTATGGGCATTCTTCCAAGCGCGTCCTTTGCGCTTTGCTTGCACCGATTATTCTTGACAACAGAACTGCGTTATGTTGTACTTGACATGTGCCGCGAAGCGGCATGTTTGAAAGTGGGCAAAAAGTGCGTGAATGAAGGAGGACGATGGACATGGGACGGAAGATGATTGTTTCGATAGGGGGAGTAGCTGCTTTGGCTGTCTTTTTCTGCGTAGGCTGGTGGTTGGGGCGTTCCACAGAAAGAGGGGAAGCGATGACATCAGAAAGCGGCGATTCCAAGCAGACGACATTTGAAAGCGGCGATTCCAAGCAGACGGCATGGGAAAGCAGCGATTCTAAGCAGATGGAATCGGAAGGCAGCAGTTACGGCCAGACGGAACCGGAAAGCGGCGAGTCCGGGCAGACGGCACCAGAAAGCGGCGGTTCTGCCCCGGACGGGCTTTTGAAGGCTGTGCTTCTGGGAGAGGCTCAGTTTCTGCATTGCTCCGAGGGGAAGACGGAAGCTATGGACATTTCAGGGATACCGGCTCTCTTTGACGAGGCTGACCCCTTGATGAAGATCTTCGATTTTGCTGTAGTGGATCTGGATGGGGATGGGAAAGAGGAAGTGGTTCTTTTTGTGATTGGTGTTGCCGGTGACATGGGAGGAAAGGTGATTCTCTATCAAGCGGACAGCGAGGTATATGGCTACAGCACTGACAATAGAACATTGGTGGATTTGAAAAAGGATGGTACCTATAGCTATTCAGACCCCACAGGGATGGCCGAGGGGGGAATTGCCGCTTTCTCCGGTTTTTCCAGGGACGGGTACACCGTGGACAAAAAAGCTTCCGCAACCGGAACCTATGAGGGCTGGGATTCTTTTGCCGTAGAAGGCCAGCCTGCCACGGAGAAGGAATACATGGATATGATTTCCCGGCAGGAGGAAAAGCAGGACGCGGAGTGGCATGAATTTTGCAAAGAAGCTATTGATGCAGTGTTTTGATGCCATGCGTTCCTCCAAAAGAGGGTATGATTCCCCACGCCTTGCTGCAGGGAGCTTCATTTGCAGTATGGAATGCTAAGTGCAGGAGAGGCTGTGGACGGAGCAGAAGCAGCGATGAGTGGCTGGCGGAGGCGGATATCTGGGGCTGAAAAGGAAAGTCGGACTGCAAAAGGGGAGATAAGAGGATAAGAAGACACGCAGGAGGTGTAAAGCAGATGAAGAAGTGGAACAGAATATGCCTGCTCATGATATGCGCCGTCCTGTCGCTGACAGCATGCCAGAAGAAGGTTGACGGCCCTGACGGCAGTGATGGCGGTGACCCGGGGGAAGGCGGAATGCATGCCAGTGAGGCCGTGGCCGCCCCGCCGGAAAAGGAATGGTCTTATGTGCCGGAATTCCTCACAGTGGCGGATGACAGGGCCAGCTATGGAGACATGCAGCTGGTTGGGGATACGGTCTGCTACATTTCCATGGTGGGTGAGGCGGAGGGAGAGCCACAGAAAATGTGCCGGTATTCCCTGACCCACAGAGAGCTGACGCAGGTCTCCTTCCAATGGCCCCTGGAGGAGAAAAATCTGGAGATATGCTCCTTTACTTTCAATCCGGATCACAGCGTGTGGCTGATCGTCAATGCCTATTCCGCCGACTACAGCCAGCTTAACCGCTATCTGTGCAGATTCGATTCGGAAGGGAACAATATGTCTTTCCAGGACATCACCCAGGAGATGGGGAGAGGCAGCTCGGTTGGGGACATGGCCGTTGACGGGCAGGGCCGGATCTATGTCTTTACCAGCGAATACGCCGAGGGAGAGGAGGCGGGAATCTGGCAGTATACAGAGGAGGGCCACTATCAGGCAAAAGTTCCCTTTGGCACTTCGGAAACCGTCCGGGTCATAGGGACGGTGGACAGGTCGGAGGAGGGCTTATACGTCTGCGTCAGCAAGGGGGAGAATCCGGAACATTGCACCATGCTGGAGGTGGATTTTGAGGGAAAAAGGCTCATAGAGGTGGACGCAGAATTTCCGAATATCAATGGGTTATGTGAGATAAGGCAGTTCCCGGCGGATTCGGCAGGCGGGGCATTCGGCAGCCAAAGCTCGTCTGGAGGAGGCGATTCTGCCGGACAAGAAGGGGCTTCCGATAGCCAAAGCTCG
>CAOOJO010000304.1 GCA_948496895.1 uncultured Acetatifactor sp.
AGGAGGGCTATCACTTCAAGGAGTGGCAGGTCCTGACCGGAGGGGTGTCCATCAATGCGGGCAACAGCTTTACCATGCCCGGCGAGGATGTAGCAGTCAAAGCTGTTTTTGAAAAAGATGTGCCGCCTGAGCCTGGGCACGCCCATAGCTGGCCCGCAGGGTGGTCGGCGGATGGCAGCCATCACTGGCATGAATGCTCCTGCGGAGAGAAATCAGGCATGGCCGCTCACGACTACATAATTGTCATAACGAAATCGCCCTCCTGTGAAGCGCAGGGCGTCAGAACCTACACCTGCATCTGCGGTCACAGCTATACGGAAAGCATAGCGGCGCTGGGGCATGCCTATGAGAGGAAAGTGACGAAGGAGCCCACTGCTTCGGAAGAGGGCGAGACCGCCTATACCTGTGGACGGTGCGGCGCCGGCTACACAGAGCCGATTCAGAAGCTGGAAACATTTACTCAAGCACCTGACTATAATATTGTAATAGACGAGGAAGCGGCAGACAGCGTGGAAAGCCTCGCGCCGCCGGAAAATGGAAGCCGCAAGGAACCGGTTGACGGGGATGCCGGGCCGACAAGCCCGAGAACCGGGGAGGGGAGAAAGAAATTGACTGCAATCACGATTGGTTTTATGCTGCTTTTGATGCTTGGGCTTGGTGCGTTCCTGATATTGAAGAAAAGAAAGGAAGACAGACACGACAACCATGGCGCACCGTAAAAGAGCCCCAAAGGACACCCGCTCGTCCATAACGGTCCATCTGCCCGCGTCCCACGCGGAGTTTATGGTGGGGCTTCTGGCGAAGGAGCTGGACGATTCCCGCAGGGAGGGGAAGACGGATTGGACAGCGGTTATTCTGGACATACTGGAGTCGCTGCGCAGCGCCATCGATTTTGAGGAAAGACAGTGCCTGCTGCGGGGACAGATCGTCAGGGACGACAAAAAAGCGAAACAGAACAGACAACAAGGAGGACAGGACATATGAAAAAAATATTATTGGCAGCAGGGCTGATGCTCTGCATGACACTGGCAGGCTGCGGCATGTCCACGGCGCCCGGGGAGATTCCGGCGGCAGAGCCTGAATCCGGCGGGACAGCGTCTGCGGGCACGTCTGAACCCGGCGGGACAGCGCCTGCGGATACGTCTGAACCTGGCGGGACAGCGCCTGCGGATACGTCTGAACCTGGCGAGACAGCGCCTGCGGATGCCTCTGAACCCGGCGGGACGGCCCCCGTGGACACGTCTGAACCCGGCGGGGCAGCCCCCACGGACACGCCGTCTGCCGGGGATGCTTCCCCGGAAAGCCCCGCTGAACCGGACGCCCCGGTGGAAGGCCAGACAGTGATGCTGTACATCGGCACCCGGGCCACTGGCTTTGACGAATATCCTTATGCCTATGAGGGCGCGCTGACGCCGGAGCTGCTGATACAGGGCATCGCGGATCTGACAGGCTGGAACCTCACATTGGCGGAGACGGTGGCCACCGGCAAGGGCGGCATGAGCGTATGCCTGTCCGGGGAATCGTCGCTGTTCACCGGCCCGCCGGATCCGCAGAAGGAGGAGTTCCATATGTATGATGCCGGACAGCTGGCGGAGACCATACTGGACAGCATCCAGAAGACGCTGCAGATGGGCTTTACCGGGGAGCTGGGCAATCCGGACGCGTTGGACATCTACTATTTTATGGAAGGGGAGCTTCCGCTGGAGCTGCCTGACCTGGGGCTGTCATGGCCGCTGGAGGAGCCCTACCACTGGAAGACGCCCGCAGCCGAATAGAAAGAATCCGTTTACGTCAAAACACCGGCAGGGGAACAGAAAGCCCCTGCCGTTTTGCGTGCCATATTCTGGCGATTTTCAGGGGCCGGACAAGGAGCCGATTGGGTCGGAACCGCTTGAGACCGGGAAAATGAAATAAATATTGAGGCAAATGCCAATATTGTCTTGTAAAAATAGGAGTTGTCTAGTAAAATAGATTCATGGGGATTGAATCACTTGTCATTGCCATGTCGAAATACCCAAAATTACATAAAAATTGGAGGAAAGTCAAATGAAAGTTTACACAACTGACAAGATTCGCAACGTCGTACTGCTGGGCCACGGTGGAAGCGGCAAGACCAGCCTGGCAGAAGCCTTTGCGTATCTGTCCGGCATCACATCCAGAATGGGCAAGGTGGCCGATGGCAATACCTTGAGCGATTACAGCAAGGAAGAGCAGAAGCGCAAGTTCTCCATCAACGCCTCCATCATCCCCATCGAGTGGGAAGGTTACAAGATTAACGTGATAGACGCTCCCGGCTATTTCGATTTCGTGGGCGAGGCCGAGGAGGCCGTCAGCGCCGCCGGCGCGGCCATCATCGTGGTGAACGGCAAGTCCGGCATCGAGGTGGGTACCCAGAAGGCGTGGGAGCTGTGCGAGAAGTACAAGCTGCCCAGGTTCATCTATGTGTCCAATATGGACGTGGACAATGCCTCCTTCCGTCAGGTGGTGGAGGATATGACCAATCTCTACGGCAAGAAGATGGCGCCCTTCAACCTGCCCATCCGCGAGAACGAGAAATTCGTTGGCTACGTGAACGTAGTCTCCGAGACGGGACATCGCTGGCAGGGCAAGGAAGTGGTGGACTGCGAGGTCCCCGAGTACAACAAAGCGAACCTGGAGCTGTACCGCGATACTCTGATGGAGGCCGTGGCCGAGACCAGCGAGGAGATGATGGAGCGGTATTTCGGCGGCGAGACCTTCTCCGATGCTGAAATCAGGGCGGCCCTGCGCACCAATGTGTGCGACTGCAGCATCGTTCCCATGACCATGGGCTCCAACACCCTCTGCCAGGGCGTGTACACCCTGCTGGACGACATCGTGAAGTACATGCCCAGCCCGGAGAACCGCAAGATTGCGGGTATCAACCAGAAGACCAATGAAATCTTCAACGCGGACTACGATTTCTCCAAGGCGAAGTCGGCCTTTGTGTGGAAGTCCATCGTGGATCCCTTCATCGGCAAGTACTCTCTGATCAAGGTGAATTCCGGCGTGCTCAAGACGGACGACCTGATGTACAATGTGGACACAGAGGTGGAGGAGAAGATCGGCAAGCTCTACGTGATGCAGGGCAACAAGGCCACGGAAGTCCCCGAGCTCCACGCGGGCGACATCGGCGCTCTGGCCAAGCTCAGCGACGCCAGGACCGGCAATACCCTGGCCACCAAGGCCACGCCCGTGAAGTACGGCAAGCTGGACGTCTCCACGCCTTACACCTATATGCGCTATAAGCCCAAGAACAAGGGCGATGTGGACAAGATTTCCCAGGCCCTGCAGAAGATGACCCAGGAAGACCTGACCCTGAAGATGGTCAACGATTCCGAGAACCGCCAGACCCTGCTCTACGGCATGGGCGACCAGCATCTGGACGTGGTGGTCAGCCGTCTGCTGAACGAGTACAAGGTGGACGTGGAGCTGGCCAGGCCCAAGGTGGCGTACCGGGAGACCATCCGCAAACAGTCCGATGTGGAATATAAATATAAGAAGCAGTCCGGCGGCCACGGCCAGTACGGCCATGTCAAGATGCGCTTCAGCCCCTCCGAGAATCTGGAGCAGGCTTATGAGTTCACCCAGGAGGTGGTAGGCGGCGCCGTGCCGAAGAATTTCTATCCCGCGGTGGACAAGGGCCTGCAGGAATCCGTGGTGAAAGGCCCCATGGCCGCGTACCCGGTAGTGGGCGTGAAGGCTGTATTGTACGACGGATCCTACCATCCGGTGGACTCCTCCGAGCAGGCCTTCAAGATGGCTACCATCCAGGCCTTCAAGAAGGGCTTCATGGAGGCCCATCCCGTGCTGTTGGAGCCCATCGCTTCCCTGAAGGTCACCGTGCCGGATGCCTACACCGGCGACGTCATGGGCGACCTGAACAAGAGGAGAGGCCGGGTGCTGGGCATGAACCCTACGGCCGGCGGCAAGCAGATCATCGAGGCGGAGATTCCCCAGAGCTGCCTGTTCGGCTACTGCACCGACCTGCGCTCCATGACCGGCGGCAGGGGCGAGTACGCCTATGAGTTCGTCCGCTATGAGCAGGCTCCCTCGGATGTGCAGGAGAAGGAGATCGCGGCCAGGGCGCAAAGCGTTGCGGAAAATAACGCGGAAGACTGAATTTAATGTAAATCTTGATGAATTTTAACTTTTCCACTTGACAGATGGCTGAAAACGGTCTACAATGGCCTTAGTTTCATATATGCATCGACGAAGAAGAGGAGCATTAAGGAATTCAGACTTGCAG
>CAOOJO010000305.1 GCA_948496895.1 uncultured Acetatifactor sp.
GGATACCTTCGGCATGCCCAAGGAAGAGCAGGCGTATGTCACGCGCCCCAACAAGGCCAACAACAGGATCATCAGCGAGCTGGAGTTCGCCCTGCATCTTTCGGAAGGGGAAGAAGGCCGCTTTGACCCTGTCCTGGAGCAGGCGCTGGATTTCCTGCTGGAGAGGATGGGCGCCCAGGGCGTCCTGACCAATCAGGACTGCGAGGCGGCGGAGGGGATTCTGATGCCCATGGCGGAGGAGGCCAAAAGCTACAAGCTCATCCTGGCGGCCCATGCCCACATCGACATGAACTGGATGTGGAGCTTCAACGAGACCGTGGCGGTGACCCTGGCCACCTTCCGCTCCATCCTGAACATCATGGATCAGTACCCGGAGTTCAAGTACTCCCAGTCCCAGGGCGCGGTGTACAAAATCGTGGAGGACTACGATCCGGAGCTCATGGAGGAGATCAAGGCCAGGATCGCGCAGGGGCGCTGGGAAGTCACCGCCTCCGCCTGGGTGGAGACGGACAAGAACATGCCCACCGGCGAGTCCCTGCTGCGCCATATCCAGTACACGAAGGAGTACATGGAAAAGGTGTGGGGCGCAAGGGATCTGGAGGTGGACTTCTCCCCGGATACCTTCGGCCACAGCGCCAACGTGCCGGAGATCGACCGCTTCGGCGAGGTGAAATATTACTACCACTGCCGGGGGAACGGCGGGAAGGAGATCCTCTACCGCTACAAGGCCCCCTCCGGCAGGGAAGTCCTGGCCTACAGGGAGCCCAACTGGTACAACGGCGCGGTGACCCCCCACATGGCCGCAGGGCTTCCGGAGATCAGCAGGCGCTGCATGGGGCTGCGCACGGGCCTGGGGGTCTACGGCGTGGGAGACCATGGCGGCGGCCCCACCAGAAGGGACGTGGAGCGTGCCCTGGAGATGATGGAGTGGCCCATCTACCCTAAGATCGTGTTCGGCACCTTCCGGGAATTCTTCCGGGAGGCGGAGAGCGTGTGGGAGAAGCTGCCCGTGGTGGACAGGGAGCTGAACTATTTCGCCCCCGGCTGCTATACCACCCAGAGCAGAATCAAGAGGGGGAACCGCCGTCTGGAGGCGGCCCTGCTGGACGCGGAGGCCATGTCCGCCCTGGCGGGAAAGCTCACGGGCTTTGGGTTCGCGAAAGAGAAGATGGAGGACGCCTGGCGGGACGTGCTGTTCACCCATTTCCACGACATCCTCACAGGCTCCTGCGTGCAGGATTCCAGGGAGCATGCCATGGGCCTGTTCCAGACTTCCATGGCCACGGCCAACACCCAGATTCAGAATGCCTGCGCTTCCATCGCCCGCAGGATAGACACCTCCTCCATCAGGGTGGACGTGGATCCCTATTACAGCCAGTCCGAGGGCGCCGGGGCGGGCTACGGGATCGAGAACTTCGTGGGCGTGCCCAGCACCGAGCGGGGCAGCGGGCGCACCAGGATCTACCATGTCTTCAACACCTTGGCCTGGGAGCGCAGCCAGGTGGCGGAGCTCACCGTCTGGGACTGGACCGGGGACATGCGCCGGATCCATGTGACGGACAGCCAGGGGAAGGAGCTGGGCTTCCAGCTGGTGGATAAGCAGATGCAGCAGTACTGGGACCATAAATACATCCGCGTCCTGGTGGACGTGACGGTCCCGGCCCTGGGGTACACCACGGTGGTGCTCTCCGAGAAGGAGCCGGAGGCCTATCCTGTCTATCTCCAGGAGCGGGAGCATGTGGCCAGGATGTATGACGATTATACCTTGGAAAACGAACGGATAGCCGTGACCATTTCGGCGGTCTCCGGCCGCATTGTCTCCCTGCGCCACAAGGACACCGGCCTGGAGCTGGTAGGACAGGGGGAGGGCGCAGGCTTTACCTACATCGAGACCGAGACGGCCACGTCCAGCGCCTGGAACATCGGCAGATATATCCGCCAGACCCCCGTGGACCGCTGCATGCGCATAGAGCGGGTGGACGACGGGGCGCAGGGCCCTCTGCGCGGAAGCGTGAAGGTGACCTGGAAGGCGGCGGATTCCAGGATAGAGGCGGTCTATAGCCTGGATAAGCACCAGACGGCGGTGCGGATGGACGTGAAGGTGGACTGGAACCAGGCCGGAAGCGACGTCATCCCCGTGCTGGACTACCGCATCCCCCTGGCCTATGAGCCGGTGGACTACCAGTACGACATCCCCGCGGGCGTCATCCGCAGGAGCGCCCTGAACAACGACGTGCCGGGCCTGCAGTACGGCCTGGCCAGGCGGGAGGCAGACCCCTGCGCGATCCTGGTCAGCGACAGCAAATACGGCTACAGGGCGGCAAAGCGGCAGCTGGGACTGACCCTGATCAACAGCTCCACCAGCCCGGATCCCTATCCGGAGCGGGGCATCCACAGCATCACCCTGTGGCTGGGGGCCTGCGGCGCGGATCCGAAGGAGGCGGAGCATCTGGCCACGGCCTGCAACCACGGCCTCTTCTGCCAGCCCTCCAACGCCCACACAGGCAGCCTGCCCATGGAGAGCAGCCTGCTTCAGGCAGAGAGCGGCTATGCGGTGATTTCAGCCGTGCTGCCTGGGGAGGATGGTAAAGTATTGGTGCGCGCCTACGGGACGGCGGGAGAGAAGGAGGATGTCATCCTGCGTTTCGCCGCCGATGTGGCGGAGGCGAAAGTAGTGAATCTCTTCGGAAAGGAGCAGGATGGGGAAGTGAGGGTCTCCGGGAACCAGGTGGCCTTTGCGGTGGAGCCCTATGCCCTGGCGGAAGTGGAGGTCAGCTTCGCCTAAAGCCTGACCTGCAATAGGATTATACGACATGTGATAAAGAGGGGCTGTCGGGAAATGCCAGATTTTAAACAGTTGAGTCCCTGACAGAAACATTCCCACAAAAATCAGTGTTCCATGGACGCTGCATTCTTGTGGGAATGCTTTTTATTAGATATCCTTGATTCGGTCCACTGCGCGGATTTCCCGCATGTCGGCATAGGTGACTACAGCGTGATGGGGTTGTACCCTTTTCTTCCCTTGTCTGAATATCGGGAGAGCAGTCTCGAATCATCTAATTTCTCCATCGCTTTTTTCAGGGTATAGACCGGGTCGGTCTCAGGCAGTCCCAATTCGTACTGGCTGAAGATATGGATAAAAATTGACATAGCAACATAATTTTGATAGAATGGATTTGTAAAAAGCATAGTTGTAGAAATATTAAATGAGGGGGTATTAATGGATATTGAAATTTTTATTTTGGAATACATATAAAAATGAGAGCATTAATTCCGTACTCAGTGAACTCATTATGGAAAATAATATATCAATTGCTGTCTTGGCAGAATATTCTGCAAATATGAAAGAGTTAATTGATATATTGATATCAAACGGAATTGTAATGAAACAATATTACAGCGGATGTGACCGTATAAAATTATTAGGTTCTCTGAACAGTGTTGAACCCAGGCTTGATACAGACCACGCCTCAATTCAGATAATTAACGGCAAAGACATTTTGTGCTGTGTCCATTTAAATTGCCAACTGTATTCGGGACATCAAGGCCGAAGAGAAATTCTGATTGAGCAGATTGTACATGATATACAAACAGTCGAGCAGGAAATAAATACAGAGAATTCCATTGTGGTTGGGGACTTCAATATCAGTCCATATGACCCAAGCTGTATAGATGCCCGATATTTCCATGGAATTCCTGTATACAGCGAAGCTAAGCGAAAGTCAAGAGATGTGGAAAGAAAAGAGTATTACATGTTTTATAATCCAATGTGGAATTTATTGGGAGATTTCAAACCTCCATATGGAACTTATTACTCTAATGAAGGCGGTACACAAAATACATTTTGGTATATTTTTGATCAGGTCATTTTTAGGCCAGCTTTAAGAAAGCGTTTTGTTGATGAGAGCCTGAAAATAATAACCCACACGAAAACAAAATATTTGTTGGATAAAAATGGGCATCCCGATAAAAATATAAGTGACCATTTGCCAATCGTTTTTGAATTTGAGGAGGAATACTGCTATGGAAGCAAACCTTAATTTAAGTAAAAAACTGGATTTTGCTGATATTGACTTAACCGCGCCGGAGAGGGTCATTGAAGAAATCTTATCTGAATTACCCAAAGAAACCAATGGCATTATATTAGGGAAAGTCGAAGCTTATAATGGTCCTGTTTTTTCCCACGTGACTTTCGGACTTTCCGAATTAACAAAAGGGGATGTCGTAGGGGCTTTAGGAGGTA
>CAOOJO010000306.1 GCA_948496895.1 uncultured Acetatifactor sp.
CTTTAGGCTGTATCCTTTGTACTCCTCCACTGTTCCCTGCAGAATGACTGCCATCACTTCCTTGCTGCGCAGCAGCGTCTTGCATTCCGCGTCCAGTCCTGCCGTATCTGCCGTAAGCTGCATGGCGCTCAGGGCTTCCATGCTTCCGGGGATTTTTTCCATTTTGGCTCCTCCTGTGAATGCAGATTCCGAACATATGTTCATTATAGTGCAAGAACATATGTTTGTCAATGCTTTTTCATAGGATTTCTGAAGCAATTTGAGGTACTATTTGGGGCAGCCGCTTAGGCTTATGCCATGTATAGACAAATACGGCTGACCCTATCCAACAGACTGTCTGAGACATCCGGAAGTACCTGTTCGGGCAGAATTTATGATGTAAGTATGAAATTTTCAAGGTACTGTCATTATAAAAAGTTACCCGAAACTTTTCTTGCATTGAGCGAAAGCTTCCATTTCTTCCCTACAAGAGTTCCGGCTATGTCTGCTCAGCTTATCTTCTGTTTTCCGATTAGGCCCTTCTTCACCCACAACTGTACCTACAGCGTCTGAAGCACTTTCTTTTGCGGAATCTGCACCCGTGCTCTCTATAACACATTCTTCCGCGTCCGGTTCGGGCTCAGCAGTTTCCTCAGCTCCGCTTTCCACTGCGCTTTTCAGCGCTGCTTCACCTGCCTGTCCGATATCGGTTCCTCCACTTTCCGGTATATCCCCCTGCATCCCAGAACCGTATTCTCCCATTTCCTTGCTTCCATTTTCTGGTACATCTTCCTGTGAACCAGAATCATCCTCTTTCGTATCCGTCTCTCCGCTTCCTGATGTGTCTCCTTGCTCTTCGGCAGTATCCTCTCCTATCTCTTCCCCTTTACTTCCTGATACTGATGCATCCTCCTGTCCTCCGGCATCATCCTCTCCTATGCCTGCATCTCCACTTCCTGACTGGTCATCCAGCGCATCGGCATCATCTTCCCCCGTTTCCGTGCCCGCATCTCCCGGCATATCCTCCTGTAGGGCAGAATCGTCCTCTTCCGTGCCCGCGTCCCCGTTCTCCGGGATATCCTTCTGAGCGGCATCGCTTTCCCGCGAGGCCTCATTAGCTCCCTCTTCCGATATTGCCTCCTGTGGCATTTCCATGGACTCCACAGTCCATGTAAGCGTGACCACCGGATGCACGGGCGTATGTTCCCAGTCTGCATTGGAATTGCAGGCTCCGGTCTATCATTTCCAAAACCAAAATTTCTTTATAACCTGTCTCCTTCCTATCGATTATCATAGCCAATCTCAACTGCGTAACAGTTTTTCAAAAAATAGCCTGCAGCCTTCTGGAGTCCTTTTAAATCCTTGGCTTCGTTATATGCAGATATCCCCCGATAAAGCGATTCCATGATGCCTCTTATACAAAAACAGAGTGGATCGGCGCAAATCAAGCACCTCCACTCTATCTTTCCTGCCGCCATTTGCCATCACCGGACAGTTCATACAATCCCCGCCATCTTCCCAATCCAGTATACCAGCCCCAGCGCCCAGCTTGCAAAAATCCCATACAGAATCACCGGCCCCGCAATCGTAAAAATCTTGCACCCGATTCCAAACACCTGCCCCTCCGCCTTGTACTCGATAGCCGGAGCCGCCACGGAGTTGGCGAAGCCCGTGATGGGCACCAGGGCACCAGCGCCGCCCCATTTCGCGATCTTCGAAAAAAGCCCGAAGCCCGTAAGCACCACCGACAGCAGCACCAGTATCAGAGAGCACCAGCTCCCCGCCGTCTGCTTGTCCAGCCCGAGGCTTCCCGCATAGTTCAGGATGCCCTGCCCGATGCAGCATATGATGCCCCCCGTGATGAAGGCGTGCAGCATCTGCCGCCACAGGCTGTGGGTGGGGGTCACCTCCTTGACATACTGCTCGTAGGCCTTCTGCTGCTCCTTCTGTCTAATCTGCTCTTCCTTATCCTTATTAGTCTCTTCCATGTTCTCCTCCTATTCCTTCTCTTTCCCCTCTCTCCCGGCGGTAGCGATGAGGGCCTTGTCCACGTCCTCCTCATAGTTGCGCATGGCCACCTCTATGGGCGTGGGATCCTTGGTGATCCGCCTGCCTCCCACATGGTTGAAGAACAGGATGATGCCCGCCGCCAGCCCCAGGGAGTAGGACACCTCCAGCGTGTTCAGCCCCTGTGGCTCCCTGTCCATCACCATCCGGTAGATTTCCGTGAACACATCGTTTATGCCTACATCATTGTGGTACGCCATGATGGTGAAGGCCGTCCCAAAGAAGCTCACCAGGCACACCAGCCCGCACTTCGCCCACTGCTGCCAGCCCTTGTGCCTGTCCACGTCGATCTGCTCCACCAGCACGTCCGGCTCCCCCACGATCTGCACCGTGATATTGGGGCATGTCTCCTCCATGAGCTTCACCAGGTACAGTGAGCTGATGACGCATCTTTTGGCATCCCCGCTGCCAAAGTGGTGCACCTTCAGGGCCTTCAGCTTCGCGGCCACCGTGGAGTCCATGCAACGCAGGGAGCCAACGTCCGAGAGGAACACGTCCTCCGACTGCACCTCCACGTTCCTGTCGCATTTCAGATAAACTGTCACATTTGCCATATGGCCTCTCTCCTTCTGCCGTGTTCCCAAAATCCATAGAGCCGCGCCACGGCAGCCCATCGAAATACGCGCGGTTTTCCGAACACATTATTCTGTCATGCTGTCCGATGTAGCTCCGTCAGGAAATAGATCAGGGAGCCGCATATCTTCCCCACCGCCATGCTCAGGACGACCAGCCCCAGGCCGTGCCGGAAGGAGATGCGCCGGGTCAGGATAGGGATGCTGTCCAGCATCTCCGCGATGGCAAGCGCCAGGCATCCCACGAACATCCCCGCGAACAGGCCGAACACCGCCTGGAACAGGATGCCAGCCCCGTCAAGCAGGGAGGCATACCGGGGCCATCGCTGCTGCCACCAGGCATGGAACTGGCAATATCTGTTAAAGATGCTCAGCACGCACCCCGTAAGCGTCCCGAATATCACCATCTCCTCATAGATCGTCACATATTCCGCCGTATGGGTCTTCCCCGCGAACCGGGGCACCAGCCCCACAGCCGCCAGGACGGTGAACACCCCTGCCGCCGCCAGCAGCCCATAGCTTCCGCCTGCCAAAATCAGAAAAAAATTCCGCATCATCTATCAGCTTCCTTTCAGGTCTCCTGATTAGTATGACGCAGAATTTCCGAAATTATTCTTTTTTTCACACCAGGCTTTTCGCCTATTGCCACAAAGGCTCAAAACTGATGTTCAGATCCACCTCCGTCTGGATTCCCTGCACCCTTCCCGTCTGGGAATACTGCCATATCTTATACGCGTAAGGATAGTAGAAATCCTCCCGGTAGGCCGCGAACCACTTATCATATCCCTCCAGCGCGGCAAGCTCCAGCATCATGATGCCCATCTCCGTATTGTAGTACAGCATGGGCCTCTGCCCGGCGGCCTCTATGGTCTGGCAGAACACCTGGGTGAGCCTGGTGCGCTCCTCCACGGAGAGGGCGTTCATCCTTCCGTCCGCCCCCGGAACCTTCTCCACATCGAAGACGATGGGGCATTCCATGTTGTAGGGGGCGATTTTCTGCAGCACCAGGTTCGCCTCCTCCACTACCTCCTCCTCCGTGATGGCCTGGCTGTAGACATAGGCTCCCACCTTGATGCCCGCCGCCTGGGCCCCCTGCACGTTGGCGTCGAAATTCGCGTCCTCCACCAGCTTCCCGGTGCCGTACCCCCGGTAGGCCGCCCGGATGAAGGCGAATTCCACCCCGTCCTGGGCCACCAGGCTCCAGTCGATGTTCCCCTGGAACTCGGATACGTCGATGCCCTTGTGGGAGACCACCTGGCCGTCCTGCAGGTACTGGTACTCCCCTGTCTCCAGGATGTTCAGGTTCGCGTCCTGCCAGTCCCGCTGCTTCAGGCTGTAGTCGATGGGGACGATATGGTACTGCCCGCCGCTGTATACGATCATGTCATTGGGGTACAGGGGCCGCAGGGCCTCCAGCACGGAATCCCCGTCGTTGAGCCTGGTGCGGATGCCCTCCAGCACCTCCGTGGCCGCCTGCTGCCTGGCATCGGCCACCTGGACCTCCACCTCCTCCGGGGAGAGCCCCACGGAGCCTGAGAGCACGCCGACTACATTTCCGTCTGCATCCACCACGTTTCCGTTCTCGTCCACGCTGACGATGCTGCCGGTGCCGTCCA
>CAOOJO010000307.1 GCA_948496895.1 uncultured Acetatifactor sp.
GCTATCTGGAGCATGCCTCCAGGCCCATCGTCCTGAAGGCTGACGGGCTGGCGCTTGGAAAGGGCGTGCTGATCTGCAATACCCTGGAGGAGGCCAGGGCCGGCGTAAAGGAGATCATGCAGGACAGGCAGTTCGGCGACGCGGGCAATGTGATGGTGGTGGAGGAATTCCTCACAGGCCGGGAGGTGTCCGTACTGGCCTTTGTGGACGGGAAGACTGTGAAGACCATGACCTCCGCCCAGGACCACAAGCGGGCCGGAGACGGGGATCAGGGGCCTAATACCGGCGGCATGGGGTGCTTTTCGCCCAGCCCCTTCTACACGGAGGAGGTGGACGAATATTGCCGCAGATATATCTATCAGCCCACGGTGGACGCCATGGCGGCTGAGGGCAGGGAGTTCAAGGGAGTCATCTTCTTCGGACTGATTCTCACCGGGCAGGGGCCTAAGGTGCTGGAATACAATGCCAGGTTCGGCGATCCTGAGACGCAGGTGGTGCTGTGCAGAATGAAGAACGATCTCCTGGACGTGGTGGATGCATGTATCGATGGGAAACTGGATAAAATAGAGTTAGAATTCGAAGACAACGCGGCTGTATGCGTGGTTCTGGCCTCGGAGGGCTATCCGGTCTCCTATAAGAAAGGATACGAGATCACGGGCCTGGAGCGGTTTCAGGGGAAGAGCGGCTACTATTGCTTCCACGCCGGGAGCAGGCTGGATCAGGAGGGCCGCGTCGTGACAAGCGGAGGACGGGTGCTGGGAGTGACGGCGAAGGCGGACACCCTGGCCCAGGCCCGCAGCAGGGCCTATGAAGCCACAGAATGGGTGGATTTTGCCAATAAGTATATGCGGCATGACATCGGTAAGGCAATCGACGAGGCCTGACGGAGGGCCGGTGGGCAGGAACGACAGAGGATAGAAGAGGCAGGAGGTGTTTACATATGAGCGTGTTGGGATCCTTGGACATGTACAACATACCAAGGGTATGTAAAGAGTGTGGCGGCGTGATGGTCTTTAAGGGGGTAGGAGAGTATCACTGCGAGGACTGTGGGGCTGTGGACTATGACGATTATGGAAAGGTGAGATGCTATATCGAGGCGAACAAGGGAGCTACCGCGGCCCAGATAGAGCAGGCCATAGGGGTGTCCCAGCGCACGGTGAGACGTCTCCTGAAGGACGGCAGGATAGAGATAACAGAGGGGTCGAAGGTGTTCCTGCGCTGCGAACTGTGCGGGAAGCAGATTCGTTCCGGACAGTACTGCCCGGACTGTGAGATCAAGGTGCACCGGAATCTGGAAGAAAAGCAGAGGGAGATGCTGCATAAGGCCACCCAGGGCTTCGGACTGGAGCAGAAGTCCGAGGAGGGCCAGCGGAGATTCATGAGAGACAATTAAACGCAAGGAGAAGAGGATACATGAGAAGAGCAAAAGAACTGAGAAGGAGACTGCTGGGAGGCGCGCTGGCGCTGGTGCTGGCGACAGGCATATTCGCGGTGGGATTCTATGGGACTCCGCTGACAGGCTATGCCGCCGGACAGGCGAAGGTGACAGCACCCACCGGCGCAAAGATTCGGGAGAGAGCGGATACCGCCAGCACCATGGTGGGGGGCGCGGAGAAGGATAAGGTAATCACGGTCCTGGGGCAGACCCAGGGCGCGGACGGCTATACCTGGTATCAGGTGCAGGTGAACGAGAACACCACGGGCTATATCCGTGCCGACCTTGTGGAGGTGTCGGGGGACATCCCTGCCGTAGGAGCGGACGGGGGAGAAGGAGAGGGCGGAGGCGAGGCCGCGCCCCCTGTGGAGGTGACTCAGGTGAACCCTGTCAGCGCCACCGTGTCGGGAGACGGGGTGGAAATCCGCGACACGGCTTCCCTGGCAGGACAGGTGCTGGGGACGGTGCCGGGAGAGACGGCAATCACCATTACAGGCTACGTGACGGACGCGGATGGCACCACCTGGTATCAGGTGAGCTATATCTCCGGCGAGACCCAGGTGGACGGATTCCTTCTATCAGATAACTGTGTTCCTTCGGCCGACTTGACGCCGCTGGGTCAGGAGCCTCCCGAAGTCACGGAGCCGGAGCCCCCGGCTGCCCCGGAGCCCGCTCCCTATGAGCTTATAGAGAAGGACGGAGAGTGGCTGATAGTAGACAATGTGAACGATCCCGGAAACGGCTATTCTGTGAAGGATCTCTTCCAGAACGCGAAGGCCAACGTAGAGGCGTTTCAAAAGAGCGAGGCGACGGTGAAGAACCAGAAGATCATCATCATCGTGCTGGTGTTCCTGCTGGTGGCAGCGGTGGCGGGCATCGCCTTCCTGGTCTTCAAAATTCGGGAGATGATGGATTCCGCGTATTTCAATCAGGTGGAGAACGAGACTCTGCGCAGGAAGAACGCCTCCGGCGGCCAGAGCAGAAAGCCTGCCATGCATACGGTAGGGCCGAAGGAATCCCAGCCCCGGACATCCGGCGCCCGGCCTGCGGGAAGCACAGGCCGTCCGGCAGGCTCCGGCGGGCAGCGGTCGTCGGCCGCGGGCCGCGCTGCCGGAGAGCAGAGACCGGCCTCTGCCACAAGCCGCATGGGAGCAGAGCAGAGGGCAGGCGGTGCCCAGGGTCAGCGCCCTGCCAGCCGCAGCGCCGGCGCGCGCCCTGTGGGCGGTGCTGCGGGCCAGAGGCCTGTAGGATCTGCCCAGTCCGCGCGCCCGACAGGAACCTCGGGCCAGCGTAACGCGGGAGGGGATCCGCGTAGCGCACGAGTGGATTCGCGCGGTGCGGGAACAGCCCAGCGTCCGGGTGGAGCCCAGGGCCAGCGGCCAGTGGGTGCTCAGAGCGCCAGAAGGCCGGAGGGCGTGTCCGGCAGAGCGCCCCAGGGGGCCCGTCCCGGTCAGAATGCCCAGAAATCCCAGCCCAAGAATTTCATGGCGGATGACGATGAGTTCGATTTCGAATTCCTGAATTATGACGGAAAAGACGAATAGCAATGTTATAGAGAAGGCGGGAACAGGGAATATTCCGAAGGAGTACTCCCTGTTTTCTAAAATTTCACTTTCTATTAGTTGACAGCGCCCTGCGGCTGCTTTATGATAAACGGAGAGATGGAAGAAAGGCATTTCGGCGTAAGGAGGCGTTCATGATTATTGAAATCGATTTCAACAGTGAGGAGGCATTGTATCTGCAGCTATGCAACCAGATCATCATGGGCATAGCCACCTCACGGTTCAGAGAGGGAGATCCCCTGCCCAGCGTCCGCCAGCTTGCGGATTCCATCGGCATCAATATGCACACGGTGAACAAGGCATATACCGTCCTAAAGCAGGAGGGGTACGTGAAGGTGGACCGCAGAAGGGGAGCGGTGATCGCCATAGACGTGGATCGTATGCAGACGCTTGAGTCACTGAAGAAGGAGCTGCAGGTCATTCTGGCAAAGGGAAGCTGCAAGAACATCTCGAAGGAAGAGATTCATGATTTGATCGAGGAAATCTACGAGGATTACGCATAACAAAGAATGGTTCCGATTCTTTAGAAAAGAGGATTGATATGGGTTCACAGTTTACAGACAGGGCGCAGGAGGCATTGGCTCATGCGTCTAAATTTGCCAGCCGCCTAAAGCAGGGCTATGTGGGGACAGAGCACATCCTGGCAGGGCTCTTGAAGGAGCAGACCGGCGTGGCGCACAGAGTCCTGACGGACAACCATGTGGAGCTGCAGCAGGTGCTGGACATGATTAGAGAGCTGATTGCCTTTGACGGCGGCGTGGGCTTGAAGGAGCGGGGCGGCTATTCCCCCAGGGCCAGGAAAATCCTGGAGGAGGCCCACAGGCAGGCGGAGCGTTTCGGCCAGAAGGAGACCGGCACGGAGCATCTGCTGCTGGCAATCATCAGGGAGGGCGAGAACGTGGCAGTGCGGCTCCTGAACACCATCGGAGCCAATATCCAGAAGCTGTATGCGGATACGTTGATAGCCATGGGCCAGGACGGCAATCTCTATAAGGAGGATCTGGGCAGGCGCATGTCCGGCAGGGGCCGTCCATCCACCCTGGACCAGTACAGCAGGGATCTCACCGACCTGGCCAGGGAAGGGCAGCTGGATCCTGTCATCGGCAGGGAGGATGAAATCCGTCGTCTGATTCAGATTCTCAGCCGCCGCAGCAAGAACAACCCCTGCCTGATCGGAGAACCCGGCGTGGGCAAGACGGCGGTGGTAGAGGGCCTGGCCCAGCGCATCGTGGAGG
>CAOOJO010000308.1 GCA_948496895.1 uncultured Acetatifactor sp.
AGGGAAAGAACAGGCTGTAAGGAAGGGACAGCTGCAAGCTAGAAGGCTGCAGGATATGGAAAGGTACAGGTAAATGCAATGAGGAAAAGGTGGTATCTACTTGGTATGGCAGCAGTGATGGGCATCATGACGGCCTGCGGCGCCCAGGGAAACGGCGATGCATCGGAAGCGGTGGATAGGCTGGTCGACGAAGCAGGCCAGGCATCGGCGGAGGGCGCGGGAAACGAAGGCCCGGGGGACGGAAAGTCCGCTCAGGACGGAGAAGGAGCCGGTGAGGGGGCCAGTGGGAATGCCCAGAATAGCGGCGACACGGCCCAGGGCGACGGCAGTACCCAGGATGGCGGTACAGCCGAGGGTGACGACACAGACCAGGGCGATGGCAGCGCCCAAAGCGGCGACAAGGCCCAGAGCGGCAGCACAGACCAGCAGGCCCAGGATGCGGAAAACGCCCTGCCGGACTACCTCCGGGGCATCGACCTCACCGGGCCGGAGCTGATAGAGCACACCTTCTCGGAGGTCACCGTCCACGACCCCTCCGTCATCAAAGCGGACGGCACCTGGTACATATTCGGCTCCCACCTGGCAGGGGCCAAGACCGACGACCTGATGAACTGGACCCTGATAGACTCTGATGTAAAGCCGGACAATGCAATCATCCCCAACGCCAAGGAGGAGATGAAGGAGGCCTTCGAATGGGCGAAGACAGACACCTTCTGGGCACCAGATGTAATCCAGCTGGCTGACGGCAGATTCTATATGTATTACTGCAATTGCGAAGGAGCCTCCCCCCTGTCCGCCCTGGGGATAGCGGTGGCCGACCATGTGGAGGGCCCCTACCAGGATCTGGGCATCATCCTGAGATCCGGCCAGGACGCCGCCACGCTGGACGAGGACGGCGGCGTCTACGATGCCACCATAGAGCCCAACGCGGTAGACCCTTGCGTCTTCTATGACAAGGAGGGCAGGCTCTGGATGGTCTACGGCTCCTATTCCGGCGGCATCTACATCCTGGAGCTGAACCCTGATACCGGCTTCCCGTTAGAGAGCGGCTACGGCAAGAAGCTCCTGGGCGGCAACCATCTGCGGATAGAGGCCCCCTACATCCTCTACAGCCCGGAGACGGAATACTACTATCTCTTCCTGTCCTTCGGCGGCTTGGCGGCGGACGGCGGCTACAACATCCGGGTGTGCAGGTCCGAGAATCCCGATGGCCCCTACGTGGACAGCGAGGGCCAGGACATGATAGCCTGCAAGGGCCCGGTGGGAAGCTTCTTCGACGATTCCACCGCGGGGAAGTACGGCGTGAAGCTCATGGGCAATTTCTCCTTCCCCTACGTGGAGGGTGAGAACGGGAAGTTCCGCAGCGGCTACGTCTCCCCGGGACACAACAGCGCCATCTATGAGGAGGAGACGGGCCAGTATTTCCTGATATTCCACACCCGCTTCGAGGGCAAGGGAGAGGCCCATCAGGTGAGGGTGCACCAGATGTTTATGAATGAGGACGGCTGGCCCGTGGTATCCCCCTACCGCTATGCGGGGGAGAAGCTGGAGGATCTGGACGAAGCCGCGATCCCCGGCCCCTACAAGGTGTTCAACCACATGCACAACATCTCCTCCGTCACCAGGACCTCAGAGGACATCGTCCTGAACCCGGACCACACGGTGGGCGGCAGCTACGAGGGCACCTGGGAGCTGAAGGACGGCCACGAGGCGGTGATCGTCCTGAACGGCATCGAGTACAGAGGCGAATGGATCGTAGAGTGGGATCAGTACGGCTACAAGGATGTGGTCACGTTCACGGCTCTCTCCG
Source organism: uncultured Acetatifactor sp. (assembly GCA_948496895.1). Classification (GTDB taxonomy): domain Bacteria; phylum Bacillota; class Clostridia; order Lachnospirales; family Lachnospiraceae; genus Acetatifactor. Next base: position 1,811 of record CAOOJO010000308.1, read on the forward strand.
ACAAGGGCTACGCGGTCTGGGGGAGCGGCTACACAGCGCAATAAGCAATGGTTTCAGCATAAAAAGCGGCCGGGGAAAGGGACGGCTGCTGGAAAGAAGGTGGAGGTATGTATCCAAGAAAGGAAAGGCATGGAAGCGGGACATTCCATGGAAGAAAGGCATTCCATGGAAGAGAAGCATTCCACGGAAGCGAGGCTTTCTGTGGAAGGGCGTTCCGCGGAAACAGGACATTCCGCAGAATGCTGGCCTTGACCATGGCAGGGGTCATGGCGGCGGGAAGCCTCAGCGTCTGTGCCGAAGAAGGGGCGACTGACAAGGCCCTGGCGGACGGCGTGGTCAATGGGGAGACGGCATCCAATTACATCACGGACGACTTTTCCAACGACATGTACGACAGGAACTATACCGTGGTCAGCCAGAGCCAGGACAGCCCTTACTATCAGGGCGAGCAGATCTGCATCCCGGCGGCGGAGCATTTCCGGGGCTTGAGCGGTACAGAGCTTGTTCCTGACGAATACGGCCTTAGGGGGGGCACCGGGCAGGCGGTGAAGCTGGAGATCCATGACAGCGGCATCGTGACCGTGGATGCTCCCGAGACCGCGCGCTACTACATCAGCCTGGACTATCTGGACGCGGGGAGCAGCGTGCTCCCGTTGGAGCTGTCCATGAAGGTCAACGGCGAGTACCAGTTCTACGAGCTGCGCGACCTGGAGTTCGAGGCGGCCTGGAGGGATCCGGGGACGCCCTCCTTTGATAGGTACGGCAACCAGATCGTGCCCGTGCCGGACAAGGTAGTGAAGTGGGAGAACAAATACGTCTCCGACGCCAGCTACCGCCATTCCCAGCCCCTGGCCATCGAGCTTGCCAAGGGGGAGAACGAGCTGGAGATCGCCATGATCGAGGGCACCATGCTCCTGGGGAACATCTATCTGAACAGCGAACCCTCCATCCCGGAGTACACGGGCTCGAAGAAGGCTGAGGGCGCGAACCTCATACAGATTCAGGCGGAGGCCATGACCGAGAGGAACGCCTCCTCCATCCGTGCTGCCTGCGAGCTGGACGTGGACCTGGATCCCTATGAGGTGGAGACCAAGGCCCTCAACACCATCGACAACGCTTCCTTCAAGGACGCGGGACAGAAAATCACATACGAATTCCAGGTGGAGGAGGCCGGAACCTATTATCTGGCTCTGAACTACAAGCAGAGCGAGAAGGCTGACTTCCCTGTCTTTCTCAATGTGGAGGTGGACGGACAGATTCCCAGCAGCGCGTTCTACAACTACGGGCTGGATTATGGGAAAAGCTACCGCACCGAGACCTTTGCGGATGCCGAGGGCAATTATCTGAGCCTGGATCTGGAAGCGGGCCTCCATACCATTTCCTTCATTCTATCAGCGGATCCGATCCGCCCTGTGCTGGAGGGTGTTGACAAGATCATGAGCGGCGTCAACAGCCTGAACCTGGAGATCACCAAGGTGGCGGGCAACAACAAGGATAAGTACAGGGATCTGGATATCGAAAAGTACATACCGGACGCGATCGACCGCCTGGAGGGCTATGCCGACACCCTGGACGAACTCTGCGAGAGCATGAGGGTCTACAATCCCGGGGTGAAGAAGATCGGAGCCTTCTCCTCGGCGACGGTGGCCGCAGAGCAGCTGCGCAGCCTGGCCTCGGAGCCGGACGACCTGGCCTACCGGGTGGCGGAGCTGACCACCAGCACCAACTCCGTGAACCAGTTCCTGGCCAACCTGATCGACAGCCTGAACAAGAACGAGCTGGGCATCGATAGGATCTACCTGTACCAGGAGGGCGCGAAGCTGCCGAAGAACGCGGGCTTCTTTACTTCCATAGCCGCCAGCGCCAAGCGCTTCGTCACGTCCTTCACGTCCCAGGCCTATTCGACCAGCAACAACGACCCCTCCCACATCCAGGTGTGGGTGAACCGCTCCAGGCAGTACCTGGAGATCATGCAGAAGATGATCGACGAGGATTTCACGGCCCAGACCGGCATCCAGGTGGACCTGGCGCTGATGCCGGACCAGAACAAACTGATTCTGGCCAACGCCTCCGGGGACGCGCCGGACATCGCCACAGGCATCAACTACGCGGTTCCCTTCGAGCTGGGCATCCGGGGAGCCGTCAAGGATCTGACGGAATTTGAAGATTTCGTGGAGGTGGCGGATCGGTTCGAAGAGGGCCTGCTGGTGCCCGCCACCATCGGGGACGGCATCTTCGCTTTGCCGGAGACCATGAACTTCTGGGTGCTGTATGTGCGGACGGACATCTTCGACAAGCTGGGCCTGGAGGCCCCGGACACCCTGCAGGATGTGAAGAACCTTCTCCCTTCCCTGCAGATGCGGGGCATGAACTTCTATTATCCCACGGCGGGCATGCTGGTCATGCGCAACTTCCACGGC
>CAOOJO010000309.1 GCA_948496895.1 uncultured Acetatifactor sp.
GGGCCCTGCCAGTTCTTATATTTCTTCAGGTAATGGTACAGCAGTACCAGAATCTCGTTGGGATGCAGGAACCGCCCCGTGTCGTCGATGATGCCCAGCCTGTCCGCGTCCCCGTCCGTGGCGATGCCGATGTCATAATTCCCGTCCGTCACGCAGGTCTGGAGCATGTGCAGCGTAGCCGCCGAGGGAGCGGGCAGCTTTCCACCGAAGAGGGTGTCATGCCGTTCGTGGATCACCTCCACCTCGCAGCGCGCGGTCTGCAGGAGGGTGCGCAGGGAGGTCTCGGACACGCCGTACATAGGATCCAGAACCACCCTGAGATTGCTGTGGCGGATGACGTCCATGTCCACGGCCTTCATCAGGTCGTCAAGGTATTCGTTCAGGGGGTAGATTTCCAGAATCAGGCCCTGGGCCTTTGCCTTGGCGTACTCCATCTCCTCCACCGGCTGCTCCACCTTTTCGATATAGGTCTCTATCTCCCGGGTCTGAACCTCGTCCGCGTCCCGGCCTCCCGCGGTGAATACCTTGATGCCGTTGTAGATGGCAGGGTTGTGGCTGGCCGTTATCATCATGCCGTAGGGGAAGCCGTGCCGCTCCACATAGTACATGGCCAGGGGCGTGGGGCAGGACTTGTTGATCAGGCTGGCCTGGATGCCGTTGGCCGCGAACACGCAGGCCGCCCACTGCATGGCCTCCTTGGACAGGAAACGCCTGTCATAGCCCATGACGACGCCGCGCCCCGCTACGCCCTCGGCCTTCATTTTTTCGCACAATGCCCTGGCCAGAATCTGAATGTTCTGCTTCGTGAATCCATCTCCGATGACGGCCCGCCAGCCGCCGGTTCCAAAACGAATCATGCCGTGTCTCCCCCCGTTGTGTTCTTCCATTGTGGATTTGATGATATTTGCTGGTCATTCCTCACTTTCTATCCTATGACGACTCAATTATATCAGATTTGATTACAAATTGCTACACCAATAATGGCATTCTCTATATGCTCTCTTCTATTTTCTGCATCCCCGCAGCGTAATCACTATGCCCGCTCCCATGAGAATCAGCGCGAGGGCACGGATAATGCCTTTCACGGCTGTATACAGGGCGCTTCCGTCCGGCTCCGGCATCAGGTAACCGGCTCCGTTCAGGATGAGTCCCAGGCACAGGATCAGCGACGGCTTACGGCCCCGCAGAGACCGGTTCGGCTCCTCCTGGCCTATCCGGGCCCGAAGCTCTGCCAGAATCTCATTCACACGCCAGATTTCCCGGAGGAAGACCAGGATGAAGACCGCCAACAGACAGGATACGGCAAGCGGCAGCCCGACGGAGAAGCTGTCCGTTCCGCGCGTGGCGGAGACCCCCTCCAGGGCAATGCAGATGATTTCCAGGATGATGACTATCTTGAACAGCTTCTTGATTTTCTCGTAATGCTCGATGCTGGACTCCACGTCCGTATAGAGCACGAAGGGGCCTTCCGCCGCCTTTTTGCGCAGGATGACCCAGGGGCCCCACAGGCATATGATCTCCACGCCCATCTCCCGCATGAATTCCCTGTAGTCGTTGCTCACCCGAAAGAACCCCTCCGTGATGTCCACCTGGTAGATGTACTCCCCGGGCCGGCATCTGTCAAAGGAGTAGAATCCCGCGCAGAAGCCTGTCATGGCATAGCCCTTTTCCGCCATTGTGTTAAGATATTCCGTCTCTTCGTCCTTATTGAAATACAGCCTGAACTTTACCATGTCCCCTCCTCCATTCTCTCCGCGTTGCGCAGAAGCTCCTGCAGGCGCTTTTTTTCCTCCGCAAAGACGCGCCTGCCTGTGTCTGTGATGATGTATTCTTTTTTCTTCCGGGAATCCGTCTCTTCACTGTAGATTCGGATCCATCCCCTGGCCGTCATGGTCTGTATGGCCCCATAGAGGGTTCCCGGACCCAGCACTACCCGGCCCTCCGTCAGCCCTTCTACCTCCTGGATGATGCCGTAGCCGTGGTTGGGCTTCCTCACGGACAGCAGGATGTAGAACAGGGCCTCTGTCAATGGTGTCTGCTTCTCCATGCTCCCTCCTCTTTTCTTTCTGGAATGCTCTTCTTCCTGGAATGCTCTTTATCCATAAATGCTTCCCTTTCATTATATCGGGAGATGATATATCATGTCATCAATATATCACCTCCCGATATATTTGTCAAGCGCCAGGATTCCATAATTTCATATAGTTCGCAAAGCCCAAAAAGGCCGGAGCGATAAGCTCCGGCCATGTCCGTCAGGGCTGCACAGATACGCTGCTGCCCACCCCGTTCCTGTCCCTGTACTTGGTAACGATGATCTTCCTTTCTATCCGTTCCTTCAGCTCGGCCACATGGGAGATGATGCCCACCAGGCGGTTGCCCTCGGTGAGCTGCTGCAGGGCCTTCATGGCCTGGGCCAGGGCCTCCTCGTCCAGCGCGCCGAAGCCCTCGTCCACGAACATGCAGTCCATCTGGATGCCCCCCGCATAGGACTGGATTTCGTCCGCCAGACCCAGAGCCAGGGAGAGGGAGGCCTGGAAGGACTCGCCGCCGGACAGGGTCTTCACGCTGCGCTCGGTGGCGTTGTAGTGGTCGATGACGGCCAGCTCCAGGCCCGCCTTCTCCCTGCGGTTGTCCCCCTCCTGCTGGCGCTTCAGCTCGTACTGGCCGCTGCTCATGGTGAGCAGGCGAATGTTGGCCCGCCGGATGATGCGGTCGAAATAGGTCATCTGGATGTAGGTCTCCAGCTCTATCTTTTGCTTGCCGCTTAAGTTGCCGCATGCCGTGTCCGCCAGGGAGCGCATCCACACATATTTTTTCTCTACGGCGGCTATGTCCTCCCTTCGGCTCCTGACATTGCGGAGGATTTTCTGATTCTGGGCAAGCGCCGCGTACCTTCGGTCCCTCTTCGCGGCAAGCTCCCTTTTGGCCTGGCGGCATTCCGCTCTCCTGGCGGCCACCGTCTCCGCGTCCTGTTCTTCAAAATCCGCGCCAAGCTGTCTGCGCAGGGTCTCGATTGCCGCCGTCAGCCTTTCGTTCCTGGTGCGGCATTCCGTCAGGTTCTTTTCGGCCAATTGATAGTTTTCCTCCAGCGTATCCCTCTGGCTCCGCAGCGCGGCGATGTCTGCCAGGGCCTTTTCTCTGGACTCATCTCCAAGCTGCTCCGCAAGGGCCGCTATCTGTGCCTGCCTGGACGCGTTCTCCGCGGATTTCCCGGCCAGGTTCAGCTCCAGCCGCTGGAGCTCCTGCGTAAGCCCCTTCCCCGCACTTTCCTTTTCGGGGATGCTCCTCTCCAGCTGCTGCCGCCTTTCCAGATCCCTGCGGTTTTGCCGGATATCCTCCTCCAGGATTGCCTGAAGCGCGGAAAGCCTTTCCAGGGCATGGAGGGCCTCTATGCGCAGGGCGTTTTCCCCGGGCTGGCCGTGGCGGGAAAGTTCTCCCACATCGGAAGCTCCCCCTGCTTCAGAACCAGATTCCCCAGCCTCCCCCTGGCTTTCGTGAAAGGAACTCAGGCTCTCCCACAGCTGTCCGGCCTTTTCCGCCCTTCTGCTGCGGATTCCGGCCAGCTCCTTCTCCGCCTCGCCCTGAAGGGCCTGAATCTGGGATAGCTGCTCTTCCATCCCGCGCCTGTCCGTCTCCAACTGTTCCCGGCGGGCGATCTCTTCCCGAAGCCGTTTCTGCCATTCCATCAGGCCGCCCAGACAATGTCCTGTCCGGACCAGGCACCGGGCCATTGCCGTGGGCTGCTCCAGGTTGGGGGGTTGGGGGATTGCAAACAGCCGCTCCGCTTCCGCCGTGTCTGTCTCCGTCTTCGAAAGCTCCTCCGCCTGCTGCCTTCCGGCGGCTTCCAGCCGTCCCCTAAGCTTTGCCGCCTGCTCCCTGTTCTCCGCCATGGCGGTCTCCAGGCGCAGCTTCTCTCCCTCGCTCTCGGCTATCTGCCCCTCCAGCGTCTCCAGGCGCTTTCTCCCCGCCTGGGCCTGTTCCAGCCTGGCGCGGCTCCTGTCGTAGGCCTGGCGCAGGATGGCCTCTGCCTTTTGTGCCGTCCACTGGCTCCTGTCAGGCTCCGCCCCGGCGGCATCCGTCTCGGGCAGCTGAGCCAGGAAACGCTGCCACTGGGCCTGGTGCCCGGCCTGCTGGCCCCTGGCGGTGTTCAGCTCCAGCAGCGCATCCTGGCGTTTCTGTTCAAACTCCTTCTGCCTCTGTGCCGCCTCCTCCCATATGTCG
>CAOOJO010000310.1 GCA_948496895.1 uncultured Acetatifactor sp.
CAAAGCCGCCTCATCGCCGCCGGCTCCTGCCCGAATCTCCACGATTACATTTTTGTCATCATTGGGATCCCTGGGGAGCAGCAGAATCTTCAGCTCCTGCTCCAGCTCTTCCATGCGCTTTCTGCTCTCGCTTAAGGTCTCCTTGATCATCTCCCGCATCTCTTCATCGCTCTCCCCCTCTAAAAGCTCCAGGGAGTCCTCGATTTCCTGCCTGCATTTCTTATATTCCGTGTAAGCGTCCACCACGGGCGTCAAATCGCTCTGCTCCTTCATCAGCTTCCGGAACCGCTCCTGATTGGCGGTCACCGTAGGCTCGTGGAGCTCACTTAGAATCTCTTCGAACCGAATCAGCAAATCCTCTAATTTATCGAACATATCTCCTCTCATTCCGCCGCCGGAACGGCTCCAACTCTCGTCTCATATTCTCAGGGGCCAGGACCTCCAGGCCCAGACCCGAACCTCCCGCTCCTCTCTTCGGACATCCGCCTGTCAGCCGAACCCAAGCGTCCCGCAGACCACCCTGTCCAGCCCGGCATAGTCCTTCCCCACGGCTACCTCCAGGAACCCATTTTCTTCCAGAAGCCCGCTGACAGCCGCGCCCTGGTCATATCCAATCTCCAGAAAGAGCATCCCCCCGCCGCAAAGATGGGGCCTGCACTCCTCCACGATTCTGCGGTAGAAAAAAAGCCCGTCCTCGCCACCGTCCAGGGCTGACAGCGGCTCATGCTCCCGCACCTCCGGCATCAGGCCCGGAATCTCCCCACTGGGGATATAGGGCGGATTGCACACGATGAGGTCGAACTTCCCCTCTACCCTCTCGAACAGGTCGCTTTCCAGGAACGAAATCCTCCCCTGTCTGTCCTCTGGCCCCTGGGAGGCCTCCGCGCCCATGCCCTCCGGGGCATCGCCTCCATCCTGTATCCAGGCACAGGCGGACGCGCCCAGCAGCCTTTCCGCGTTCCGCTTCGCCGCATCCAGAGCATCCGGCGAGATGTCCGCGCCTACGCCCTGACAGTCATTGGAATAATGCAGCAGGCTTATCAGGATGCAGCCGGATCCCGTGCACATATCCAATATCCGCATGCCGTCATGGAGATTGCGCAGCGCCTCCTCCACCAGGACCTCCGTGTCCTGCCTGGGAACCAGCACATGACCGTCCACGGCAAATTCCAGCCCCATAAACGCCTGCACTCCTGTGAGATGCTGCAGGGGAATCCTCTCCCCCCGTGCCGCGATCAGCCTTTCATACGCCGCCTGCTCCCCGGCGCTCCGCTCCGCGTCCCCATGAACCAGCAGGTCGTGCCTGTCCGTGCCGCAGACCCATTCCAGGAGCAGCCTGGCATCCAGCTCCGCCTCCGGGACTCCCGCTTTTTCCAGCGTATCCTTTCCCAGGCGGTACAGTTCCCCATACGTCATACGTCAGCCTTCCCCTGTCTCCAAATCCTCTGTTTCATATCCGAAATTGTCCCTCAGATACTGCTTCCAGTCAAAAACCGCCTCCACCGCCGCGATTGCCACCTCCACCATGGTCTCGTCCGGCTCCTTGGTGGTCATCCGCTGAATCGCCATGCCCGGGGCGGACAGAATCTGGATGAAAAGATTGTCGCTTCGCCCCGCCAGCCGGATGATCTCATAGGAAATCCCTGCCACTACGGGCATCAGCGCAATCCTGATGGCTACCCTGGCCACCGGGTTCTCCACCCGGATAAAGAAGAACAGCACAATGCTCACCAGAAATACGAAGAAGATGAAGCTGGTGCCGCATCTCTTATGGAGCCTGGAGCTGCGCATCACATTGGCCGTGGTCAGAGGCCTTCCCCGCTCGATGCAGTTGATGCATTTATGCTCCGCGCCATGATAGCGGTACAGTCTGCGGATGTCCTTCATCAGGCTGATGCCCCAGATGTACAGGATAAAGATCAGGATGCGCATGACCCCCTCGATGATGGCCATCAGGGACTGGTTGCGCAGAGAGCTTTTCAGCAGAGAGGTCAGATAATAGGGCAGCACTACGAAAATTCCCAGCGCCAATACCACGGCAAAGCAGGTGACCAGCGCCGACACCAGCTTCTCCCCTGCCTCATTCTTCGGCTTCTGTCCGGAATGCCCTTCTTCCATGGAATGCTCTTCTTCCATGGAATGCCCCTCTTCCGCGCCCGGCTCCTCGTCATAGAAGGAAGCCGAGAAATTCAGACATTTCATGCCCAGCACCAGTGAATCGATAAAATTGAAGATGCCCCTGATGAAGGGAATCTCCTTCAGCTTATTGCCATACAGGATGCCACGGTGATTGTCCACCTCCACGGAGATGCCCCCGTCCGGCCGCCTTACGGCTACCGCGTATTTCTCCTTGTTCTTCATCATGATGCCCTCCAGCACGGCCTGCCCGCCGATGCCGGAATAACGGCCCTTCTTCGCCATACTCTTATCCTCCGATATTCCCATCTCAAATAGCTCTAGCTACGGCTCCTTCCAGAAAAGCCCTCCGCTAAAGCTGCTTTGCATGTCAGTGTGAAAAAGGTTGAGATGCAAGCACACCTCAACCTTTCCTGCGATTCCCATGACCTTATTTAACGCCGTATTTCCGATTGAACTTCTCGATACGTCCGTCAGCCCTGGTCATCTTCTGCTGGCCCGTGTAGAAGGGATGGCATTTGGAGCATACTTCTACGTGAATCTCAGGCTTCGTAGAGCCGGTCACGAAAGTGTTGCCACAGTTACATGTCACAGTCGCCTGATAGTACTTAGGATGGATTCCTTCCTTCATCTCTCTCACCTCTTCTATTGGAATGCTATTCTTCCATGATATCTTCGCAGCTGCGAAACCCTGAATATTTGTCTTTCACATCCGCACTGCTTATGGAACCACAAACAGCGATATCATTGTAGCATAAGGGCTAAGGACTTGCAAGTCCTATTTTAAATAAATTTGTTTCTTTTTACCATCTGGACGAATTCATTGTTGTTCCTGGTCCGGGCGAACATGTCCAGGATGCGGTCCGTGGCTTCATCGGATTTCAGTCCGTTCAGGGCCCGGCGCATGATGTTGATGGCGTCCAGCTCCTCATTGGCCAGGAGCAGATCCTCTCTCCTGGTGCCGGACTTGGCCAGGTCGATGGCAGGGAAGATGCGCTTCTCCGACAGCTTCCTGTCCAGGATCATCTCCATGTTGCCCGTGCTCTTGAATTCCTCGTATATCACGTCGTCCATCTTGCTGCCCGTGTCCACCAGGGCCGTGGCCAGGATGGTCAGGCTGCCGCCTCCGCGCATGTTCCTGGCCGCGCCGAAGAACCGCTTGGGCATGTGGAGCGCGGCGGGATCCAGGCCGCCGGAAAGAGTACGCCCGCTGGGGGGTACTACAAGGTTGTAGGCTCTCGCCAGACGGGTGATGCTGTCAAGCAGGATGACCACGTCCTTTTTGTGCTCCACCAGGCGCTTGGCCCGCTCGATGACCATTTCCGACACCCTCTTGTGGTGCTCCGGCAGCTCATCGAAGGTGGAGTAGATGACCTCCACATTGGTGCCGATGATGGCCTCCTTCACGTCCGTCACTTCCTCGGGACGCTCGTCTATCAGCAGTATCAGCATGTGCACGTCCGGGGTGGTGCGCAGGATGGACTTGGCCACCTCTTTCAGCAGGGTCGTCTTGCCCGCCTTGGGCGGCGATACGATCATGCCGCGCTGCCCCTTGCCGATGGGGCTGACCAGATCCATCACCCTCATGGCCACGCTGCTGCCAGGGGTCTCCAGCCTGATGCGCTCATCGGGGAAGATGGGCGTCATGTCTTCGAAGGCCTTGCGCTTGGACGCTTCCTCGATGGTATAGCCGTTGATGGTGCGGATGAACAGCAGCGCGCTGAACTTCTCCTGCTGGGTCTTGATTCTTTTGTTGCCGCGGAGGATGTCCCCGGTCTTCAAGCCAAAGCGCCTTATCTGGCTGGGAGCCACGTAGACGTCGTTCTCCCCCGGCAGATAGTTCTCGCAACGGATGAAGCCGTAGCCGTCGGGCATGACCTCCAGGATGCCGCTGGCCTCCTCGCCGCTGTCCAACTCCTTGGGGTACGTCTTCTCGTCATAGACCTCGTTGGAACGGGTAGGACGCTGGGGAGCCGCCGGCTGGGCGGATGGGGCAGCCGGGGCGCTCTGCCCTGCCGTCTGAGCCGCCGCGGATGCCTGAGACGGCACAGGCTGAGGTGCCGGGGGCGTCTGTCCGGGCG
>CAOOJO010000311.1 GCA_948496895.1 uncultured Acetatifactor sp.
GTTCGGGTAGGCGTATGTGATGTCCCTCAGCTCGATGCGGTCCTCCAGGGGAAGCTTCTCCTCCTCCCGGGCCGCAAAGGACATGTCCACCTTCCTGTCGCCTATCTCGTCCTGCAGATTGTCGCTGACGCCCATGAAGAAGGGCTCGAAATAGGCGATGGAATTGATCTGGTTGTTGATGCGGTTCACCGCGGGCAGCAGCACAAAGGCGGCAGCCGCCAGAGTGGAGAGCACCTCCAGCATGTTCTCCGTGGAGACTCCCGTCAGGGTCAGGGCAATCATATAGCCCATCATCACCGCGATGCACACGGTCTCGATCAGGAGCTTGGGCACATTGTTGTACAGGCTGTAGCGCTGGACGGCATCCACATAGCCCCTGCCGCATTTCCGGTACTCGTCCACGAAGTACTGCTCCTTGCAGATGATTTTGACCTCCTTGATGCCCTGCACGGTCTGGGAGATCCATTTGAAGAGGCTGCTGTAGTAATTCTGGTTGTCCTCCCCGGCCCTGTGCATGACGGGCTTGAGCACCTTCTTGATGCCCGCCATGAGAATCACCAGGGAAAAGGCCAGCAGCATGGTCATGACACCGTTGGTCATCAGGCAGTAGCTCACCACGAACAGGGACACCACCCCGTCCGAGAGGAGCTGCAGCAGCGCCAGAATCAGCGCGTACATATTGTTCACGTCGGAGGTGATGCTCCGCTGCACTACGGCCGTGTCTGCGTTCAGGTAGAACTCATAGCCTCTGCGCAGATAATTGCGCAGCATCCGCTCGGAGGTGCGGAACTGATTGGTATAGACGAAGGAAAAGGTCAGCTTCTGCTGCAGGAAGAGGAACAGGTTCTTCACCGCGAAGACCGCCACCAGAAGCGCCATCACCGTGACGGAGAAGCTTTCGAAGTCCCTGCAGTCCAGGAACTCATAGAAACTCCTGACCATGCCGTTCTTTTCCACGGCCGCGGGGTCGATGATCACACTGACCGCCTGCACCAGCAGCCCTACCCCCGCGGTCTGCAGAAACGCGCCGATCACCATCAGCACCATGAGCCCCGCCATGGCGCGCTTTTGTTTTTTGTCCAACAGGACATTCAGCTTTTTTATTATCTGAGCCATTGGCCGCCCTTTCCTGTCCGGATGTTCTTCTATGTCAACAGTTTACCATGTTTTCCTGATTATGGAACATTTATCATAAAGTCTTCAAAAAAATTTAAGAAAATGCGCACAGGTAGATTGTGTCCCCGTGGACGCTCTCCTCCCCGGGAAGCAGTATCTCCTCCACCACCAGGCCATACCGCTCCAGCGCCGCCAGGGCGCTCTCCTCCGGCACCTCAGGCTTCCTGAGCACCACGATTCCGGGGCCTTCCGTCAACCCTTCCATATCCTGCCTGTTCTCCAGCTCCGGAAGCGTAAGGAGCAAAGTCCGGGGGTAGCAGGTGAACTCCGGCAGGTTGTCATAATAGCCCACGCCATCGTAGAGGCAGACGCAGGGGAGATTCCGGTACCGCCGCGCCACCTCCAGCTGCCTCTCATAGCCCTGGTACAGATACGCCCCGCCATATCCCGCCACGTTGACCGTCCCCAGAGCCAGGGCCGCCCCCAGCAGAAGGCCCCTTCCCACAGACCGCCCCGGAGCGGGCAGCAGCGAGACGGCAAGCCTGGCCGCCAGCACCGCCAGCAGCAGCGCGGAAAAGGCGAACAGCGGCATGATATAGCGATCCACCAGATAGGGGGCCATCCTTGCCGCCAGGAGGAAATAACAGCCACAGGGCACAAGGAGCATCAGCCAAAGCTCCCTGCCCACAGTTGTGGCGGCCCGGGCAGCGACAGCGCCCCCGGCAGATCTCTCCTCAGATCTCTCCGCGGCTCTCCCGCCGCCGACAGCTCCCTCCGCGGTTCCATTCACAGCCCCATTCACAGCCCCATTCACGCCCCCGATAACGGTGCTTTCGGTGACAGCGCTTTTGGCGGCAATTCTTCTCCCGCCACCCTTCCCTGCAGCAGCCTCATTGACTCGTTTGGTCAGTCCCTGCCGCCCCTTGCGGCAGGCAAAAAGCAGCCCCGCCGCCAGGCAGGCCAGCACAGCCAGGCCGAATGGGACGCTGCCGAAGCTCCCCTCCACCAGCATGCCCCCAAACGCCGCCAGCCTGGTCCCATAGCCCGAAAAGCCCTGCCCCAGATTCTGCAGCGCCTCCGTCCCCCTGCCGCTGGCCAGCACGTCCTGTATGGAGAAAGGGAACACCCCTACGCCGATCACCGCCGCCAGAACCATGCTGCGGATATACCGCCTAAGCTCTCCATACCGCTTCCGCTTTGCCAGCAGCGCCACCGTCACCGCCGCCAGCGACAGGCAGAAGAACAGGAAGAAATACTGGGTCCAAAACCCCATAACCGTCACCGCTATGAGCAACCCGTTCTTCCTGGCAAAGCCCTTTTCCAGCCACTTCTTCGCATGAAGACAGAACAGCGCCACGCAGAAAAACGTCATACAGCCGTACATGCGGATCAGCAGAGCGGTGGCGATGCCTCCCGCGGACAGGCCGTAGAGCAAAGCGGCGCAGATTCCCGCCGCCCTTCCGTATCCCCGGGGCAGGATTCCATGCCGCTCCAACAGCGTCCCCAGGCCGAAGAAGCACATGGAGCAGCCCAGGATAGCCAAAATATTGATGATACAGCCCTGAAACGTCCCCCTGGCATCCCGGAAGACAGAGGACATGGTATGCAGGAGCATGAAATGCAGCGGCGGATGGTTGTCGTCCCTGACGTTGAAATAGACAGAAAGGTACGAAAACGCGTCCTCCTCTCCCACGGTGATATAATCGTGGAACTGCTCCCCGCTGATCCAGACCGGCTCCGGGTATACATCGGCCCGGTACTGCAGCAGTCTGCTGTTCCCTCTGTTGGCCAGCACGTCCCGGGCCGTGTCCGCCAGGTTCGAAAGCGTCTCCCCAAAGGATTCTCCCCGAATCTCCTCCCGGACGAATTTCGCCAGCCTCCCCTCCGGCTGGGTGGGCACGATCCAGGGGTTGAACTGCGCGTTGGACAGCTCGAAGGAGAGGAGCTCGTCCATGTGATACCCCTCCTTGCGCGCCGCAAAGCAGCCAAGCACCGCCGCCACGCAGATAAGCACAGCCGTCTGCGCCCCGAACCTCCGCAGCCACTGTGCCAGCCTTCCCCTCATCCTTTTGTCCCGCTCGTCTCCCACTTTATCCGTATCCCTCCACACTTCCCGCCATGCCGCTTCGCGGCACATACAACAGAACGCAATCAGCGCCTCTTTGCATCAGCCCGCCATGAAATAGGTCTCCCCTGTCAGCAGCCTTGCGAAGAAATACACGCCGCAGAAGACCTGGTAGGCGAACACGCCACCACAGACCGCGAACGCTATCCTGTCGAAAAGGCCCTGCCCCCTCTTCCTCCAGAGGAGGAGCCATTTCTCAAAGCTGACAGCAAATACCAGGAAAATGGCCATGCTGTAGCCCCACAGGAAATTCCCGTCCCTGGAGCGGCTCCCCGTCTCCACCAGGCACAGCGCCTGAAGGAAGCCCATCCCCGTCATGCCCCACACAAAAAGATATCTCCTGTCCCGCCACAGTTCCCGGAGGGAAAAGAGCAGCACCGCCAGCGGGAACGCAATGGAGCACAGAACCGCCAGCTTGGCCCTGTTCGCGTGGAGCGCGAATGTGTACCAGAGGGAGAAGTCGATGCCATGGCCCGTATCCGCTCCGAACAGCACCATGTTCTGCCATAGAACCACCCCACAGGCCGGCAGCACTGTACTTCCCAAGAGGAAGACCTGCTTAAAGGGCACCCTCCTGAATAAATCCGCCAGCAGCTTTACCGCCAGCACCGGGGCGAACACCGTGAGGAAGCTGGGCTTGATGCCGGTGCACACAAACAGCACGGCGGCCAGGGCCGCCCATTGCTTCACCGTCACCCTCTCCCGATAGCCCGCCTCTGTCTTCAGGTAACAAATCATGGCGGCCAGGGCCACGGGCTTCATGCATTGATAGGTGGAATTGTGCCAGATGTTGCCGGACTGATAGCTCAGATATCGGTGCTCCCCCGCATAGGCCCAGAAAAAGGGCATCACAAGATTCAGCGCAAAGGCACCGGACAATGTCAGCACATCTGTCCGCTCATGGCCCAGCAGCAGGCGCAGCAGCCTTTCCGTCAATGCGATGCAAGCCACCGTCATCGCCGCCAGAAAGACGGC